>JAAYXG010000841.1 GCA_012516015.1 Lysobacteraceae bacterium
CTCGTCGCGCTCGGCGCCCTCACGTTCGTGACGGTGCCCGCGGAGTTCGCGCCCGCCGCGGACGTCGGTCGCGTCTTTCTCACGATCGAAGGTCCAGAGGGATCGAGCTTCGACTACATGGATCGTCAGGCGCGGCAGATGGAGGAGATCATCATGCGGGAGATGGACCGCAGCGACGACATCGAACGTGTGATGATCCGAATACCCGCCTACGGCGGCGGTACGCGCACCGGCGATGTCAACACCGCTCGCGCGATCGTGGTCTTGAAGGACTGGAGCGAACGCGAGCGCTCGGCGCGCGAGATCACGCAAACGCTGCTCGCAGAAGTGCGCAAGATGCCGGGCGTGCGCGCATTTGCCGGCCAGCCGAGCAGCCTTGGACGACGCGGCTTCGGGGCGCCGGTGCAAGCGAATATCGGCGGGCCGGACTACGAGACCATCGCGCGGTGGTCGAATCACATTCTCGAGCTGGCGCGCTCGAATCCCGGCCTGCAAAACGTCGATACGAGCTACAAGGAGCGCAAGCCGCAGATCCGGGTGGCCGTCGATCGCAATCGCGCCGCAGAGCTCGGCGTCTCGCTGCAGACGGTCGGGCGCACGCTCGAGACGATTCTCGGCTCGCGCATCGTGACGACCTACGTCGATCGAGGTCGCGAGTACAACGTGATCTTGCAAGGGCGGGACGAAACGCGCGAGACGATCACGGATCTCACGAACATTCACGTACGCTCCTCGCGCGGCGAAGCGCTCGTGCCGCTCGCGAACGTCGTGCGAATCGAGGAGACGGCGGGTGCCATCGAGCTCGCTCGCTTCAACCGCCTGCGCGCGATCGAGATATCGGCGGATTTGGCGGAGGGCTACACGCTCGGCGAGGCGGTGAAGTGGTTCGAAGAGACCGTTGCCCGAGAGCTGCCGGCCGAAGCGACGCTCATGTGGGACGGCGAAGCGGGCGAGTACACGCGCACCGGCCAGCAAATGTACTTCACGTTCTTCTTCGCGCTCGCGATCGTGTTCCTCGTGCTGGCGGCGCAGTTCGAGAGCTTCATTCATCCGATCATCATCATGGTGACGGTGCCGCTCGCGCTGCTCGGTGCGGTGTTCGGATTCAAGCTGTATAGGATGACGATCAACATCTTCAGCCAGATCGCGGTGATCATGCTGATCGGTATCGCGGCGAAGAACGGAGTCTTGATCGTCGAGTTCGCAAATCAGCTCCGCGATCGCGGCGTCGAATTCTCAGAAGCCATCGTCAAGGCGGCGGAGACGCGCTTGCGTCCGGTGCTGATGACGAGCTTCTGCACCGCAATCGGCGCGCTGCCGCTGTTGTTCGCGTCGGGTGCCGGCGCCGAGCAACGTCAGCCGATCGGCGTCGTCGTGTTCTACGGCACGATCGTCTCGGTCTTCCTGACGCTCTTCGCGGTGCCCGCGGTGTACTCGGTCATCGCGCGCAACACGCGTTCGCCGCAGTACGTGAGCCGCATGCTCGATCGCCTGATGGGCGCCACTCGCCCCGCGCCCGCGGCGGATGCGGCAGTCAGCGAGGAAGCCAAGTAAGAAGAAGCACGCCAAGGTAAGCAAACAAGATTCTCTCGCAGAGACGCGGAAACGCAGAAAATCTTCTCCTCTTACCTCTGCGTCTCCGCGTCTCTGCGAGAGTATTTTGTCTTGTTCTTGTCTTACCTTGGCGAGCTTCGCGTGAGATCTTCTTGGGACGGGGGATCGGTCGTCGGGCGTTGGCAGCCAGCGAGTGTACGGACCGACTCGATCACGACATCGGGGCGTTCTCTTTGGATGTAGTGTCCGCTGCCTTCGACCCGAACGTGGCGCGCACCGGGGAAGCTCGCCGCGATGTCCTCCTGCAGTCGTGCCGCTTCTGCACGCCGTGCGGGCGTCTCGCCCAAGAACACGCCCGTGCTCGAGAGCACGATCGTCGGGAATCCGCCCGGAGCCGGGCTCGTGTGAACTTGCTCGCCCGCAGAGGCGCTGTCGTTGAGCTCGCGCCGTGCCGTGAAATCCATGAAGAGCACGACGCGCCCGCGCCTGTCGGCACGCGAGGTCGGCGCGCCGAGCAGAAGTCGTTGGTTCCAATGCGTCGAATCGACCAGCACGAGCCCAGCGATCTCGTCGGCGTACTGACGGGCGAAATACTGCATGTAGAGACCTCCGAGCGAGTGGCCGACCAGCACGTAAGGAGGCTCGATGCCGCGACTGCGCAGCTCGCTGCGAAGCTCCGCGACGATCGTTTCGGCGTCGCGTGCGTTGCGCGCCGGGTCGCTGCCTTCGTAGCCCGCGCGGTTATAGCTCAAGGTTTGGGTGCAATCGTCGGCAATCGCGCTTTGAACCTGCTCCCAGACTTTGAGCGTGTCGCCGAGGCCGTTCTCGAAGATGACCGTGGGATGTCCTTCGCCTTCGATGTGTACTCGATGAACGACCGTGGCGTGGCTCGCGACTGGCGCAAGGCAGAGGAGCGACAGCAGGGAGGACGAAAGTCGGTATCGCACGGAAAACAGCATACGAACGGCTCGGTGGTCTCGCAATAAGACCGATTCTCAAGGCAACTGGCGTCGCACCCGCCGTGCGTCGAACTCCGAAGAAGAGGACGCTTGGTACGGCTGCAGAGTTTCCCTCGCCGGCGACGTTCTCGCGACGAGGTTGCCGAAGAGCGCGCCTCGAAGGCTTCTTCGGACGACGCATCGGTGGAATCCGTAGCGGGAAGGATGGCGGCAGGCTCGCGGAACTCCATCGCACGGAAAGGCTTAACACTCTTTGGAACGAAGGAGGTGCGTCATGCCTGAAATTCGCAATGCGAACATCATGATTCTCGCAACACACGGCTTCGAGGAATCGGAGCTGCTCGTCCCGCAGCGCAAGCTGAAGGAAGCAGGTGCGCGAGTCGATGTGGTGAGCCCGGAGGCTGGAACGATACGCGGCTGGAAACACAAGGATTGGGGCGAGACCGTGCAGGTCGACAAGACCCTGGATCAAGTCAGTGCCGACGACTACGACGCGATCGTGCTGCCCGGCGGTCAGATCAACCCCGACCTGCTGCGCGTCAATGAGCAAGCATTGAAGATGATAAGAGCGTTCCTCGACAGCGGCAAAGTCGTCGCGGCGATCTGCCATGCGCCGTGGTTGCTCGTTGAATTGGATGCCGTGAGAGGCCGGAACGTGACCTCGTATCACTCGATCAAGACCGACGTAAAGAACGCGGGCGGCAAGTGGGTCGACAAAGAGGTCGTTGCGGACGGCGGGATCGTGACGAGCCGCAATCCGAACGACCTCGATGCCTTCGTCGCGAAGATCATCGAGGAAGTGCAAGAGGGCCGCCACGAGCGTCAGCGCGCAGCGAGTTAGCAAGAAAACTCTCGCCAAGCACGCAGAGGACGCCGAGGGAAGAGTCGCGAGAGAATCTTGCGTGCTTGGTGAGAGTACGCCTAAATCGACTGTTGAGTATATACGTCGCGGGGCGGTGGGCCGACGAACGCGCACAGCTCCGCGAGGTTGTCTATCAGCTCGTCCGGACAGAGCGCTTCGAGCGTATCGGGACGGTTGTAGCCATACGTGACCGAGACGACACGGCAGCCGGCTGCGCGCGCGGCGATGATGTCGCAGCGCGAGTCGCCGACATAGACGAGCTCATCGGGGTCGATCTCGGCCCGTTTGCACGCGGCGAGGAGCAAGTTCGGGCTCGGCTTGCGATCTTCCGCGAGATCGGCGCAGAGCGTGTGGCGGAAGTAGTGACTCAAGTCGGCGGCTTCGAGCAGCCGCAGCGCGAAGGTCGACTCTTTGTTCGTGACGCAAAAGAGCGTTGCACCGCTTGCCGACAGCGCGCCAAGCGTATGTCGAACGCCGGGGAACACCGAGCTCCGCTCGAAGAGATGCTGGACGTAGAGCTTGCGAAAAACCGCTTCGGCGCCGGCTCGAACCGCGGGCGTGAGTGATGCCTCGCCCGTGCTGACGGTGAGCGCGCGCTCGACGAAGCTCGAGATGCCGCCGCCGATCAGGCGCGGTACGAACGCGGGCGGCAGCGTGCGATAGCCGATCATGCTCAAGACGTCGTTCATCGAGGCGCCCATGTCCGGTGCCGTGTCGATCAGCGTCCCGTCCAAGTCGAAGGCGATCGCGCGAATCATCCAGGTACCTCCGTAAGCTCCGGTACAGAGTCGAGCGGAAGCGACGGTGTGGGGACGACACGGCTCTGACTCTTCTTGCGCCCGAGTGCCTCCTTACGCCGTTCGATGAGCCTCAGGATCATCGGCGTGAAAATGAGCTGCATCGCGAGATCCATCTTTCCGCCCGGACACACGATCGTGTTCGCGCGCGACATGAACGAGCCGTGCAGCATCGACAGCAAGTACGGGAAATCGATGCCGTGCGGCCGCGCAAAGCGAATGACCAGGTACGACTCGTCGGGCGTCGGGATGAAACGGGCGATGAACGGGTTCGAGGTGTCGACAACCGGCACGCGCTGAAAGTTGATATGCGTGCGAGAGAACTGTGGACACACGTAATGCACGTAATCGTGCATCCGCCGCAAGATCGTATCGGTGATCGCTTCGGCCGAGTAGCCTCGCGTCGACTTGTCTCGATGCAGCTTCTGAATCCATTCGAGGTTGATCACAGGAACGACGCCTATCAGGAGATCCACATGGCGTGCGATATCGATCCCGTCGCAGACCATCGCGCCGTGAAGGCCTTCGTAGAATAGGAGATCCGTATCGGGAGGGAGCGGCTCCCACTCGGTGAACGTGCCGGGTGCTTGCCCATAGCGCTGGGCTTCTTGCTCATCGTGTAGATAGTGCCGCCGCCGCCCTTGTCCGGTTTCGCCGTAGCTGCGAAACAAGCCCTCGAGCTCCTCCAGCAGATTCGCGTCGGGGCCGAAGTGACTGAAATTGGTGTCGCCCCGGGCGAGCGCCTCGGCCATCTTCTGCTTCATCGCGACGCGATCGTACCGATGAAAGCTGTCGCCCTCGACGAATGCGGCTTCGATCCCTTCGCGGCGGAAGATCTGCTCGAACGTGCGCATCACGGACGTCGTGCCCGCGCCCGAGGAGCCGGTCACGGCAATGATGGGGTGCATGGCGGACATCAGGCGGGCCTCCTGAACAACGTGCGCTCGCCGAACAGCGGCGCATCGAACTCGAAATCGTTGTACTCGCGGTAGTAGCCCTCGATCCGCTCGACCTCCGCACGCGCGCCGAAGATGAGACCGATGCGTTCGTGCAGGCTGCTCGGCGTGACCTCGAGCAGCGGCTCGCGGCCGGTGCTCGCACGGCCTCCCGCTTGCTCGACGATGAATCCGATCGGATTCGCCTCGTACAGGAGGCGCAACCGGCCCGCGCGCGTGAGATCCTTGCGGTCCCGCGGATACATGAAGACACCGCCACGCATCAGAATCCGATGCGTCTCGGCGACGAGCGATGCGATCCAGCGCATGTTGAAGTCTCGGCCTCGTGGACCGGCGGCGCCCGCTTGGCACTCGCTGACGTAGCGCTTGATCGGCGTTTCCCAATGACGCGAGTTCGACGCGTTGATCGCGAACTCCGAGGTCGTCTCAGGAATCGTGAGATCGGGATGCGTGAGCAGGAACTCGCCGACTTCGCGATCGAGCGTAAAGCCGTGCACGCCGCGGCCGGTCGTGAGCACGAGCATCGTGGACGGGCCGTAAATCGCGTACCCCGCGCACACTTGCGCGCTCCCCGGCTGCAGGAAGTCGGTCTCGAGCGGCTCGCACGCGCCGCCGGGACAGCGAAGGATGGAGAAGATGCTCCCGACCGCGACGTTGACGTCGACGTTGGATGAGCCGTCGAGCGGATCGAACAGCAGCAAGTAGCGGCCGCGAGGATACTCGGTGGGAATGGAGTAGGGGGTCGTCATCTCTTCGGACACCATGCCCGCGAGCTGCCCGCCCCATTCCGTCGTCCGCACGAAAATGTCGTTTGCGAGCACGTCGAGCCGCGCTTGGGTTTCGCCGTGCACGTTTGTCGAGTCCGCTTGCCCGAGCGCGCCCGAGAGCGCTCCTCGCGCGATTAGCACCGCAATGCGTTTGCAGGCGAGGCGCACGTCGTTCACGAGCGAGATGAAGTCGGCATCGGTGTCGGCGTGGCGGCGGCGCTCCTCGATCAGGAATTGCGTCAGCGTCTTCGGCGTGTGCTTCATGTGAGAGTCCCCCCGGTGAACACTCGACTTGCGCGCAGATCGGCCGCTTCGATCGTCACCAGCTCCTCGCGGGCGAGCGTCGCGCCTTTGGCGAACAAGCGGCTTGCCTGCCGCAAGCGAGCACGATCGAGCGCATTGCGAATGGAGCGCGCGTTCGCGAAGTGAGGTTGCGAGCGGCGCAGCGCGATGTACTCGCGCAGCGTCGCGCGCGCTTCGTCGCTCAGCCGATACTGCATCTGGTCCAGCATGAGCTGGGCGATGGCGTACAGCTCCTCGTCCGTGTAGTCCGGAAAGTCGATGTGATGCGCGATGCGCGACGACAGTCCGGGATTGCTGCGAAAGAAGCGATCCATCCGATCCTTGTAGCCGGCCAGGATGACGACGAGGTCCTCGCGACTGTTCTCCATCTCCTGCAGCAGAATCTCGATGGCCTCCTGGCCGTAGTCGCGCTCGTTCTCCGGGCGATACAAGTAGTACGCCTCGTCGATGAACAGCACGC
>JAAYXG010000842.1 GCA_012516015.1 Lysobacteraceae bacterium
AGCGGTTTGGTCTTGACTCATAGTCATGGTATCGGCAGCGGGAACGTAGGCTAAAGACAGCGCCAAGCAGACTACGACCTAACGCTTTCGAGAGATACGTCGCCGTTATCAGTTCTGGGCGAATGAGCAAAAACCGTAGGCGCGCTCTCCCGCCCCCAGCCAACTGCGCGGGCGGCCGCCCTCGCGCCCCTCACCCGTTGGCGGCCCAGCCGCTCGGACGCTCCGACGCTTGCTGGAGCAGCGCCTCCGGCAGGCGATGCAACGGCAGGACCTGGTGCACTGCACCCAGGCGCACGGCCGCCCCGGGCATGCCCCACACGACGCTGCTCGCTTCATCTTGGGCAATCGTATGCGCGCCCGCCTCCATCATTTCTCGCAGCCCCCGCGCGCCATCGTCGCCCATACCGGTGAGGATCACGCCGATCGCGTTCGGCCCCACGTTCTGCGCAACGGAGCGGAACATCACATCGACGCTCGGTCTGTGACGATTCACGTGCGGTCCGTCGCTCAAGCGGCAGCGATAGCGTGCGCCGTCGCGTTCGATGAGGAGATGCCGGTCTCCGGGTGCGATATACGCGTGCCCCGGCAGGATGTGCTGGCCGTCTTGCGCCTCGCAGACCGACATGGCCGAGCACTGATTCATACGCTCCGCAAAAGGGCGACTAAATGCGGCGGGGATGTGTTGCGAGATCACGATCGCCGGCGCATCGGCCGGCAGCGCCCCCAAGATCTCGCGAATCGCCTCCGTGCCGCCTGTCGATGCGCCGATCGCAATGATGCGGTCGGTCGTTCGCAACACGCGCGCGCGGCCGCTTGCGGGTAAGACGGCATCGGCGCTGCGCCGCGGGTCGATCGGACGTGCCGGCGCACGCGTGGAAGTGACGAGCGGATTGACGCGGGCGCTGGCGGCGACCTTCACTTTCGCGATCAGCTCATCCGCGTAATCGACGAGACTGCCGGCGATGTCGACTTTCGGTTTGGCTACGAAATCGATCGCACCGAGCTCGAGCGCACGCAGCGTCACCTCCGCGCCCCGCTGAGTCAGGGAGGAAACCATGACGACCGGCATCGGTCGCAAGCGCATGAGATTCTCGAGAAACGTAATGCCGTCCATTCGCGGCATCTCGACATCGAGCGTAATCACGTGCGGATTGAGCTGTTTGATCTTCTCGCGTGCGGCATAGGGGTCCGCCGCGGTCCCGACGACTTGAATGTCCCGATCGCGCGCGAGCATCTCCGTCAGAAGCTTACGCACCAACGCGGAATCGTCGACAATGAGGACTTTGATGGGCATGGTTAACTCTCGCGGGTGACGCGTGACAGGCAAGCTCGCTCGTCGCGCTCACTAAAAAAGATCGATCTCTCCTGCTATCGGCTTGTTCTCGATCCGGTTCAGGAACTGCTGCTCCTGCGACACGACGTCCGCGCGCGCCGTCAGATGGCGCACTCGCACACGGCCGGTCATCGGGAAGTACTGTACGTGGCGCGGATAGTTCGAGCCCACGTCTTCGGAAGTGACTTTGAGGCCTTCCTGCTTGAGATACTCGCGCACGAAGATCACATTGTGATTGCCGATATCCGACATGCTCGAGAGCACGCGTCCTCCGCCGAAGATCTTCACTTCGAGATCGGCGCGCGTGCCGCCGGCGCTCAAGATGCGATTGATCAACTGCTCCATCGACGCGCTGCCATAGCGAGTCGCGCGGCCCGCGATGTGCTCCCAAGTATCGGTGCCGTTGCCGCTCGGACGCGGCAGCATGAAGTGATTCATGCCGCCGATGCGAAGGCGCGGGTTGCGGATGCAGGCGGATACGCACGAGCCCAGGATCGTGTCCAGCACTTCCTCCCTGCGCGTCACGTAGTAGTCGCCGGGCAGCAACTTGACGATGAGATTGCCGTTTCGATCGCGATAGCGGCGAACGCTCTCGAAGCCGGGCAAGGCTTTCGGAAGGCTAGCGAGGTCTTCAGATTGCACGAGACTCTCCGTGTCGTTTGTAGATCGTCTTGCCGACGGACTTGAGCGGCGTCGAGACACCGTGGATGGACTCCGAGTGCCCGAT
>JAAYXG010000843.1 GCA_012516015.1 Lysobacteraceae bacterium
ACCACTCGAACGAATCGTACGTGAAATGAAACTGATCCTTGGGTGCGCCCGAAGGTGTGACGGCACTCGTTCTAAGCAGGTCGAAGTAGTCGAGCGTTTGATAGCTTGCCGGGTTCAGGTCCGGTACTTCGCTGTACCAGAGATAAGTTTCGTTCGTCCAGGAACGAAGGAAATTGTTCTCGTCGATGCGGGTGCCCGCGATGTCCGGATACGGGGTATTCGTCGCGGGATTCGTTCCGGTGCGCGGCGCAACGCATCGATTCGCGAACGTCGAAGCGGGTTGGTATACGCCGGGCACATAGTCGTTGCCGGCGGGAGGCGGCGGCTTCTGACCTCCACCGATACCGCCGCCACCGCCGCCTCCACCGCATGCGGCCAGCACGCCCAGGGCCAAGATCGCGACTGAAGCACGCACGACGATCATGTTCGACTCCGTTCAAAGCGCTTGTTTGCATCTTTTACTACAGGTCATGAGATCGCGCCATGCGAGCCTCTCGGAAGGCTGCATGTGTTGGCATTCAGCCAGCGTTCAGTCGGCGGAAGGCTTCAACTCTGGATCCGGCTTGCGACGGGGTACTGAAAGACTCCGTCGATTTTGATCTGGATGCCGTTCTTCCAACGGGAAAGTCAAAGACTCCGCAATGTTGATCTGGATCCCGTTTTCCAACGGGATAGTCAAAGACTCCGTCTTTGACTACTTGAGGGTGGGGAGCTCGATGGCGATGACTTCGCGATCTCTCAACGTCACGCTGCCGCTCAAGAAGCCGGACGAGCCGATCTCCATTGCGTACAGCAAGATGCGCGATCCGTCCTGGACTCGCATGGACGTCGGCGGGCCGAGCAACTCGATCACATCCATTTCGCGCGCACCGATCTCGATACGCCGCCACTTCTCCGCATCCACCCAAGCATCCGAGGCCTGCGTACGCATCGACTCGATGCGTCCGGGTCCCAAGCGTCGCGTCCCCGAGTCTCTGCGCAACGCCGAGATTTCTCGCTGGAGCGTACTGACCTGCCGCTCCAACTCCCGCACGTCTTGCTCGAGCCGGATGATCCGGTTGTAATCGTCCGCGAAGGCGATCGCTGGCGCGAGCCAGCAAACGATAAACACGAGTAAGGTACGCATGGCGAGCTCCACCGCAGCCTCAGCTCTCAGATCCGAACGCTGGAGCGTAGCTCATTAACGCGACGACCGGCCTGCGGGATCCGGGCTTCGGGAGGATCGATCCTTTTTCGCGGCGGCGTACCCGAGGCGAGCTCGTCTTTGCGCCGCTATGATGGCCCGCTATCCCTACCTGTGCTCGACATCCCAATGACATGAAAAACAAGCTCGCTATCCTGCTCGGCCTTCTCGCTTTCGTGGCTCATGACGCGTCGGCTGCTGCTACGGTGAGAATCATTCATGACGCAGACAAACCGCAGGCTGCTTATGCGGCGCGCAGGCTGACGAACGCGCTTCGCGAGCGCGGGTATCAGGCCACTGATCAGCGGGTCGGCTACGACCACCTGATCAGTCTTGCGGTGCATCGCGAGCGGCTGCCCGCCGAAGCGTTCACGATTGTGCCTGAAGGCAAAGTCATAACGATCTACGGCGGCGACGATCGCGGCCTGATCTATGGCGCGCTCGCGCTCGCCGAAGCGCTGCGTCATGGGCGCTCGCTCGGGCAGATCGAGCCTACCGAGCAGCGCCCGCACCTGGAGTTTCGCGGCATCAAGTACAACCTGCCCTGGGAAACCTATCGACCGAGCTCCGCGCTCGATCAGCATTACGGCACGGCACGCGATTTAAAGTATTGGGAAGCGTTTCTCGACATGATGGTGGAGAATCGCTTCAACGCAATCAGCCTCTGGAACCTTCATCCGTACACGTTCATGGTGCGGCCGAAGAACTTCCCCGAGGCAAGCCCGTGGTCGGAAAAAGAGCAAGCGGAATGGCAACGGCTGTATCGCGAGATCTTTCGCATGGCGAAGGAGCGTGCGCTCGATACCTATATCGTGCACTGGAGCATCTTCGTCAGCCGCGAGCTCGCGCAGGCGCACGACGTCGCCAGAGTGAACTTCTATCCTCACTACTACGTGCCGGGTGATACCTCGGAGATCGTGCGCCGCTACCTCCGCGAGAGCGTCAAGCAGGTGCTCGAGGAATATCCGGACCTCGATGGCATCGGCATCTCGCATGGCGAGGGCATGGCGGAGATGACGCCGCTCGAGCGTCAACAATGGATGGACGATGTGCTCATCGCCGGCATGCTCGATGCGAATCGACCGGTGAAGCTGATTCATCGCGTACCGTTCTCGTCCGGTACTTCATCCGCGCCCGGTGTGAGCAAGAACGTCGAGGAAGTCACGCGCGCCGCGATGGAAAAGTTGGAGGACCGGTTCGATGGACCGATCTGGGTCGAGATGAAGTTCAATTG
>JAAYXG010000844.1 GCA_012516015.1 Lysobacteraceae bacterium
GGAAGATGACGACGGCGGGACGCTGGTCGCGAGGCTTCCAGCCTTCGGGCCGATAGACGACGGCTCGCAGCGACACGCCGCTTCGCTTCGCGTAGAACTGCGTCACGGGATCGGTGACGGACTGGCTTGCGAACACGTTTGCGGACGCGGCAAGCAAGATGCCGGCGATGATCCTTGAGAACCAATGCGCGTTCATGGATGCCCCCTTGAGCGTCCGCGCGCAATCAGCGGGCGGACGTTGATCTGTCACCGCAGTCAGCGGCGAATTCGAGTTTCAGAGCGTGCGGAATCGTGGGGCAACAGGCTGCGAGGGGCTGCTCATTAGACCCGAGCCGTACTGTGCGGCATGTCACAGAATCGGCCGAAGGCGAGAGATCTGGCCTCGCCACGCGGAACTTTTCGCCTGAGCGGCGTTCGTGGGCGGTCGCGCCCTCCGCCCGCGAGTTTGATCGCTCCGTACAATCTCCGTGGTAAATTGCCCCGTTCGTCGCGGGCAGGGGCCGCGATCGTTAACTCAAGTCAATCACCAAGAATTTCCATGAAAGCACTTGCGTTCTGCCGCCTCGTCGCGCTTTTCGCGGCGGGCACATGCGTTTCGTTTGCGCAAACCTTGACCTTGGCGCCCGAAGAGCGGCTGCCGGATCCCGTCGTCGATCCGGCCTCAGATGAAGCACAGCTTGCGATTCAGCGCTTCAGTCTGCCGCCCGGTCTGCAAGCGAAGCTCTGGGCCGCCGAGCCGCTGCTCGCGAATCCCGTCGCAATCGATTTCGACGAGAAGGGTCGGCTCTTCGTCGCCGAAACGCATCGCTACGGGACCAGCGTGCTCGACATTCGCGGGTATATGGGCATGCTCGAGCTCGATCTCGCGGCGCGCACGATCGAGGATCGCGCCGAGCTGATCCGCAACGTGTTCGGCGAGGACGGGGCCAAGCAACTCGCGATCGAAAGCGAAATCGTGCGCCTCGTCGAAGATCGCGACGGCGACGGCGTTGCGGACACATCGAGTGTGTTCGCGGACGGCTTCAACACGATGCTCGACGGTATTGCCTCGGGGGTCTTGGCGCGCAACGGTAAAGTCTGGCTCACGAACATCCCGAGCTTGTGGCTGCTCGAGGAAGCCGCTGGCAAGCAAGGCGCGGCAAAACGCACGGAGCTGCTTCGCGGATTCGGCGTTCACTTCAACTTCACCGGCCACGACTTGCATGGGCTCGCGATCGGCCACGACGGGAAGCTGTACTTCTCGATCGGCGATCGCGGCGCGCATGTCGTCGGCAAGGAAGGACACATCGTCTCGGTGCCCGACGAAGGCGCCGTCTTCCGCTCGAATCTTGACGGCACCGAGCTGGAGCTGTTTGCGCGCGGTCTGCGCAACCCGCAGGAGCTCGTGTTCGACGAGCACGGCAATCTCTTCACCGGCGACAATGACAGCGATGCCGGCGATCTCGAACGACTCGTCTACTTGGTGGAAGGCGGCGACAGCGGCTGGCGCATCGGCTATCAGCACGCACCGCTCGGTCAAGGCGGTCCTTGGATGCGCGATGACCTGTGGAAGCCTCGCTTCGAAGGGCAGCCCGCGTATCTACTGCCGCCGATCGCCAATATCGAGGACGGTCCTTCCGGGCTCACTTATTACCCCGGCACGGGGCTCTCGCCGGAATTCCGCGGCCACTTCTTCATCACGCATTTCAAAGGGTCGATTGCGCGCAGCGGCATTCAAAGCTACACGCTCAAGCCGCAAGGCGCGGGGTTTGCGGTCACCGGAAGCGAGCTCTTCATGGGCGGCTTGCTCGCGACCGACGTGACGTTCGGTCCGGACGGCGCGATGTACGTCTCCGATTGGGTCGAAGGCTGGCCGAAGTCGCGGCGCGGCCGCATCTACAGTATTACGCCGATCGATCCCGATCCGCTGCAAGCGTCGCTCAGCGCGGAGCTCTCGCAGATCTTCGCGGCGGGCCTCGAGCGCGCCGATACCGCGACACTCAGACGTTTGCTGGCGCATCCCGATCGCCGCGCTCGTCTCGAAGCGCAGCTCA
>JAAYXG010000088.1 GCA_012516015.1 Lysobacteraceae bacterium
CGACGCCTTCGGGCGAGGTCAGCACCCACTGGTCGCGAGGACCTTTGGGGCCGAGTTGGAGCAGACAATCGTGTTCGCGCAAGTCCGCGGGTGTCTTCGGTCGACCGCGGCGCTTCAGGTACGCCGGCGACGCGCAGAGAAGTCTTCGATTGCCGGTCAGTCGTCGAGCAATGAGATTCGAATCGTCCAAACGTCCGATCCGAATACCCAAATCGAAACCCTCGCCGACCATATCCTGCATCATGTCGCTCATATCCATCGACACGCGCAGGGCCGGGTGTCTAGCCAAGAACCGCGGCAGGAGCGGCGAGATGTATTGGCGTCCGAACGCAGCGGGCACGGTGACGCGAAGCGTTCCGGTGACATCCTTCGCAGCCTTCCGCAAGCTGCTCGTGAGCGCTTCGAGATCTTCGATGAGTGCGCGCCCTTGCTCCGCCAAGGCGATGCCTTCCGGCGTCGCGCGCAGATGTCGGGTGCTGCGATGGAGCAGCTTGACGCCGAGCGTCTGCTCCAGCCGTTTCAAGCGCTGGCTCGCCGCGGCGACGGAAAGATCGAGGCTGCGCGCCGCGGCGCTGATCGAGCCCAGATCGAGCACGCGCAAGAAGAGCTGGAAATCGGCGATGCGGTCCATGAGATTCTCAACGAAACCGAGAAACTGTTTCTGCAGCTCGCCGGTTTTACCACACAGTCGTGCCGCGTAGCTTGTCGCTCACTCTCGATCATCTAGGAGGAGCGAGCGATGGAGTATCGTGTTCTGGGCGGTTCCGGATTCAAAGTGCCCGCGCTTGGCTTCGGTGCAGGCACGTTCGGCGGCAAAGGTCCCTTGTTCAGTGCTTGGGGGAAGACCGATGTCGAAGAGGCGAGGCGTCTCATCGACCTGTGCCTCGATGCCGGCGCGAATCTCTTCGATACGGCGGATGTCTATTCGGAGGGCGCGTCGGAAACGATTCTCGGCGCGGCGCTCAAGGGGCGCCGCGACAAGGCGATCCTGTCGACGAAGATCGGTCTGCGCGTCGGGCCGGACACGAACGATGTCGGCAGCTCGCGCTTTCATCTCGTGCGCGGGGTCGAACGCGCATTGACTCGTCTTCAGACCGACTACATCGACCTGCTTCAAGTACATCAATTCGATGCGTTCACGCCGGTCGAAGACCTCATGTCGACGCTCGATGACCTCGTCAGGTCAGGCAAAGTGCGGTTCATCGGCGCGTCGAACTATTCCGGCTGGGAGTTGATGAAGTCGCTCGCGGTCGCCGACCGCTACGGCTATCGCCGGTTCGTCGCGCATCAGGCGTACTACTCGTTGATCGGCCGCGACTACGAGTGGGAGCTGATGCCGCTCGGCGTCGATCAGAACGTCGGCGCGCTCGTGTGGAGCCCGCTCGGATGGGGACGCCTGACGGGTCGCATTCGTCGCGGCCAGCCGCTGCCCGAGCGAAGCCGCTTGCACGAGACAGCGCATATCGGTCCGCCTGTCGACGAGGAACGCTTGTACCGCGTCATCGATGCGCTCGAGGACATCTCGCGCGAAACCGAGAAGACGATTCCGCAGATTGCGATCAATTGGCTGTTGCAGCGCCCGAGCGTCGCGACAGTGCTGATCGGCGCGCGTAACGAGGCGCAGCTCAAAGACAATTTGGGCGCCGTCGGTTGGAGCCTCACGGACGAACAGATGCGTCAGCTCGACTCGGCGAGCGCGGTGACGCCGCCTTATCCGTATTACCCGTATTGGAACGGCCAGTTCGCGGAACGGAATCCGCCGTGTGTTCCCTCCCTTGAGCGGATCCGATAGGGTCAAGTGCGTGTTCGGTTGCCGTGAGGCGAGGCTCGCAGCCAGATCCTCGGGAGACTGCGTTTCGGGACCGCATCGGCCTCGCGCGTGCGACAATCGTCGGACGCTCGACCGATAAGAGGAAGCAACACGCATGAAATTCGCAATTCTCGGTGCCGGCGCGCTCGGCACGATACTGGGCGCACATCTCGTTCGCGCTGGTCACGAGGTGACGATCCTTGCACGAGGGCAGCGCGCGAAAGTCGTCGAACGCGATGGATTGGTCGTACACGGCCTGAGCGAGCTCAAGGAGCGCTGTCGCGTCGTGACCGATCCGTCGCAGCTCACCGAGGTGGATTGCTTTGCGGTCGGGACGAAGGCCATCGACACGTTACCGAGCCTTCGACCGTATGCGCACGTGAAAGTCGGAACGGCCTTCTCGATGCAGAACGGCGTCGTCAAGGACGAATTGCTCGCCGAGGTGTTTCCGTCGAGCGCGGTGCTCGGCGCAATGGCGGATTTCAGCGGCGAGCTGCTCGCTTCGGGCGAAGTGCTCTTCACGCGCAACGTCGGTTTGCACTTGGGTGAGCTCTCGGGCGAGATGACGCCGCGCGTCACCGAGCTCGCGCGTACGATCGATGCCGCGGGCGTCCGTTGCGCGGCGCATCCGGACATCAAGACACGGGAATGGTCGAAGTTCGTCGCGTGGGCGGGTCTCCTGCCGCTCGCCGCGCTGACGCGCTTGAACACATGGCGCTATCTCTCCGACGCGAACGGTGCATGGGTCGCTGTGCGGCTCGTGCGCGAAGTGGCGAGACTGGCCGATGCACTCGACATTCCGCTCATGGATCTGTCGCCGCTCCCGGCGAAGCTCATTGCCGAGTCGTCGGACGACGAAGCGATCAAGGCGGTGCAGGACATCGGGCGGCGTTTCGAGGCGACCGCTCCCGATCATCGCATGTCGACACTGCAGGACATCGATCGCGGCACGCCGCTCGAGATCGATGAGACGCTCGGCTTCGCCTTGCGTCGCGGCCGCGAGCTCGGTCTCGAGATGCCGACGCTCGAACTGAGTTATCGGCTCATCAAGACGTTGGGTTGACAGTGACGGTTGACAGTTGACAGCCAGACAAGGAGACGGCCGAGAAGCTTTCTGGCCGTCAACTGTCAACGGTCAGCTGTCAACCTGCTCATGCCACTGCTCGCAGGCGCCTGTTCAACGGAATATCGTACGTCACGGTGGCCCCGTACGCGTCCGGCGCGTGCGGATCATGGCGCTTCTTGTCGAAGACGAGCAGTCGCGTGCCGAGCTGAAAGCTTTCTTTGACGTCGTGCGTGACCATGAAGACCGTCATCCGATTCTTCTCCCAGAGGCGCAGGATGAGCTCGTGCATGTCCGCGGTGATGCCCGGGTCGAGCGCTCCGAACGGCTCGTCGAGCAACAGGATCTTCGGCTGGCAGATCACCGACTGCGCGATGGAGAGGCGCTGCTGCATACCGCCCGAGAGTTGCGACGGATACTTGTCGCGCGCGGCGTAAAGACCGATCTCATTGAGCAGCGCGTGCACCTGTTCGAGCGCTTGCCTGCGAGCGCGTCCGAACAGGCGTCCGGTTAGATGAGCGCCGCTCAGCTCGAGTCCGAGGAGCAGGTTGCGCGTGACCGTGAGATGGGGGAAGAGCGAGTAGCGCTGAAAGACGATGCCGCGTTCCGGCGCAGGCTCGTAGACCAAGGGCGCGCCGTCGATGAGAATCTCTCCGCGCGTCGGCTTCTCGACGCCGAGCAGCATCCGCAGCAGCGTCGTCTTACCGCATCCCGAGGCGCCGACGATCGTGACGAACTCGCCGTCGGCGATCGTCAGGTTCAAGTTCTCGAGCACGACCTGCTCGCCGTACTCCTTCCATAGCCTGCGGATCGTGACGATCGCCATCAGTTGGCTTCCGCCCATGGAAAGAACGTTCGACGAGCCCGCCGCAGCCCGTAGTCCATCGCGAACGCGAGCGTCGTGATCCAGGCGACGTACGGCAGGATCACGTCCATCGCCATGTAGCGCCGTACTAGAAAGATTCGATATCCCAGTCCTTCCGTGGAAGCGATGGCCTCGGCCGCGATCAAGAATAGCCAGGCACATCCGAGATTGAGCCGCACGGTGTCGATGAGCCGCGGCAGCAATTGCGGGAGCAGCACGCGTATCGACAACGTCCAGGTAGATGCGCCGAGAGTCTGTGCCTTGATGAGCTGCTCGTGAGGAATCTCGCTCGCGCGAAGCGCGATATCTCGTATGACTATGGGTGTGATGCCGATGACGATGAGCGCGACCTTCGCCGTCTCGCCCAACCCCAGCACGATGAACAGGATCGGCAAGATCGCGAGCGGGGGAATCATGCCGAAAGCCGCGACGAACGGCAGGAGCAACGAGCGGACGTACGGCACGGCGCCGATCGCAAGGCCGATGCTCAGACCGAGCGCGCCGCTGATACCCAGCGCGATGAGCAACCGCTCGAGACTCGCGCCGGTGTCCGTCCACCAGAGACGCTCGCCGCTGCGGCGGTCTTCCTGGAAGGCATATCTTTCGATCGTATCGACGAAGCTCGACGGGGCGGGAAGGAGCTTGTCGTCCGGATTCTCCTGCAAACGTGTATTCGATCCGAGCACATAGGCAAAGACGAGGACGATGAAGGGCAGCAGCCCGAGCAGGATCGTGCCGCCTGTTCCAGGGTGAAGATTGGCTAGACGGGACATGGCAACCCCCGTCCCGACCCTCCCCCACAGGGGAGGGGGAGGGCATCAAGAGCCAACCGCGAGTCGCCGATCGCTAACGGCCGCTTGGATGAAGTCACAACTTCCCGTCCATGGCCATCTTGGTGTAGGTGGGGTCGAAGCGCATCTTGATGTTGCGCGTGCTACCCAGCGTCTTGCCGCCCGGGAACGCCATTCCGACCGCATCCGGACTGCTTGCACCTTCGCCGAGCAAGCCGTGCTCGAAAGAGAATCTGCGGACGAGATCCATCGTCTTGATCAGGTTCTCGCTCGTCGTGAACGCATACGCTTCGGCGGGCGTCCAGAACATCTTCGTCGTCGCGAGCATCCCGTTGAAGCCCGCGAGATCGGTACCGGCGGCCGCGGCCATGTGGCTCAGCGCTTTCGTGTCTTTGCGTGCCA
>JAAYXG010000089.1 GCA_012516015.1 Lysobacteraceae bacterium
AGGCTTCTGCGCGCATGGCGCGCCGCTTCTTGCCTGGATCCCGGCCTACGCCGGGACGACAACGTGCTTGAGTCTCGCCACATTCAAAGCGCCCGTTTCTTCGCGAGTCTTCGCGTCAATCGTTGCGTCGGTGATTCTTCCCCGGACAGTAGTGGGCGTAGGCCGGAGTCCAGGCCAAGAGAGGAGCGCGCAGACGCGCGCATGCCTGAACTACGACCTCCGCCGAAGCGACGAACGTGCGTGTCTCAGCTTCATCCAGTTCTCAGGTACGTGCTCCTCCGCGCCACGCGGCTTCGATCGCAGCGATGTCGATTTTCTTCATCTCCATCATCGCTTCGAATGCTCGCTTTGCAGCAGCACGATCGGGATCGGTCGTTGCTTCCACGAGAATGCGCGGCGTGATCTGCCAGGACAAACCCCACTTGTCCTTGCACCATCCGCACATGCTCTCGGCGCCACCGTTGCCGACGATCGCATTCCAATAACGGTCGGTCTCTTCCTGAGTTTCGGTGAGGATCTGAAACGAGAAGGCTTCGCTGTGTTTGAATGCCGGGCCGCCGTTCAGGCCGAGGCAAGGCACGCCCACGACCGTGAACTCGACGGTGAGCACCTGCCCCTCTTTGCCGGACGGAAAGTCGCTGGGCGCCCGATGAACGGCTGTCACGGCGCTGTCCGGGAACGTCCGGGCATAGAAGTTGGCCGCTTCTTCCGCGGCGTTGTCATACCAAAGGCAAATGACGTTCTTGGCCATCGTCTGTTCTCCATTGCATGGATCGAGTGAGTTCTCGTTCCTAGGACGATGCAGCGGCGGGAGAACCGACAGCGAGCTCAATCGAATGTCTGCAGACGGTCCGCACCCAAAAGGAATGTCGAGGCGGGTTCAGAAAGCTCGATTTTCGGGTAGTGTACGCGGGCCACGAGCAGACCATTGAGAGATTTCATGCCGAGATTAAAACAACACTACGCGTGGGCCGTATGGGCTGTGACCTTGTTCTTTCAGCTATCGCTGGCATCGGCCCAGGACGCATCGTTCGGCACATTCCGTCCCAATCCCGCATGGACCGCCGCCGATGGCACGCTCAGCCTTCAGGATCCCTCGCCAGAGAGCATGTTGGCGACGCGCGGCGTCACCGCCGATAGCCTCACGAGCTTGGAGTTCCAAGGCCCTCCGGGCTCGAAGGCGACGCTCCACGTGCAGGGGCGCTACGTGTTCGTTCTCGAGGGCAACGGCGAGTGGCAGTCCTTTTCGCTCAGGTTCCGCGGCCCGCGGTTCGACGAGGGTTTCAACAAACTCGAGAACGCCTTCGCGCTCGAAGTTCGCAACGGCGAGCGCATCGAGCGCAACGTGATCTTCGAGGGCGCCTCGCCGGGCGCGCACTGGGACAACGAGGATCATCGCGGCCCCGCATTTCTCAAGGTGGAGCAAGGTCCGTTCAAAGTTCGCAACGCCGTCCACCAAGCGGCGGACTTTTCGCAAGTGACGCCACCGACGGAGAGCGGCGGAGAAACGAACGAAGAATCGCTGATCGATACCGTGGCGTTGGGCAGGGAGCTGTTCAATTCGGTTGGATGCGAGGCGTGCCATTCCGTCCATCAAAACGACACGTCGGTGACCTCCGGTCCGAACCTCTTCGGCTTGTTTCAGGCCGAACCGCGCACTCGCGAAGTCGTGGAAGGCGAAGGTCATCGTTTTCAAGTGAAGGCGGGCCGCGAGTACTTGCATCGATCGATTCGCGCACCGAACGACCAACTCGCCGTCGCGGAGAGCGGCCAGAAACCGGGTGAAGCTTATCTGCCCGTCATGCCGCCGTTCACGAAAGAGGTGCTGAGCGATGCGCAGATCGACGCGATCGGCGATTACCTCGCGACGCTCAACGAGCCTGCCACGAGCGGGCCGGCGATCCGGCTCGCCACTTTGGCGCCCACGCCGCCTTACGACCCCATGGCCGATGCATTGCAATGGCTAGTCGGCGATGAAGTGCGGATGCAGCGCGGCCCACTGCCGGGAACATCCGGCCGCAGCATTCACGTCGGCCATCCGAACGGCGTGAACTACACGTTCGATCCGCGCGTGCTCGCGATCGTCAAGATCTGGCAGGGCGGCTTCTTGGACATGAGCGGCGAGCTCGTCAACCGCGGCGGCAGAGGTCTTGCGCTCGGCTATGAAAGTCGCGAAATCGGATTTGGCGACAAAGAATACTTGGTCGCGCCGCTGAATCGCCGAGGCGAGCTGATCGACTTCTCGTTCAAGGAAGCGAAGTTCGGCGATGTCGAGACGATGCGCGCCGCGCTGAACGACACGCGCGATCAGCTCGAGCGAATCGCGGAGGTCGATGCGCAGTTCCTCGGCTACTCGCGCAACTCGCGCGACAAGTTGGCGAATCCTGCGTTCAA
>JAAYXG010000090.1 GCA_012516015.1 Lysobacteraceae bacterium
CGCTGGAACGTGTCACCGGTGGCAGGGGATCGATCGCCATACTCCGGAGAGAGGACGGGCGATGGGTGCTGAGACATTATCGACGCGGCGGACTCGTGGCGAAACTATCCGAGGATCGGTATCTGTGGACCGGGGCCGATCGGACGCGCTCGTTCGCGGAATGGCGACTGCTCGCAAGGCTGCGTGCGCTCGAGTTGCCGGTGCCCCAGCCGGTCGCGGCACGGTATGTGCGTCGCGGGCTGACGTACACGGCCGATCTGATCACCCAGATGCTGGAGAACACGATCACGCTCGCGCAGGCGCTCGTAGACGCGCGCGTCGATGAGGATGTGTGGCGCGAGGTCGGCAGGACCATAGCGCGCTTTCACCGCGAGGGCGTGCACCACGCCGACTTGAACGCGCACAATATCTTGCTCGCGGCTTCTTCGGCTCAGACCTCGGGCTCCGAGCCTCCAGTCCATTTGCTCGATTTCGATCGCGGCCGCATCCGTGCGCGCGGCGCCTGGGAAGCAGACGTTCTCGCGCGCTTACGCCGCTCGCTCGAGAAGGTGAGCGCGCAGGCCGGCAAGCCGTTCGAGGAGGGCCAATGGGGCTGGCTCATGGAAGGTTACCGGGAAGTGATTCGCAACTCGTGATTCGCGCGGGTAGGAAACGCTCGCCGATCTCTTGCTGCCGGCGACCCGCTAGTCACGAGTCGCTGCGCGCGTAATAGTCTGGGTAGTCGCTCGTAAGCCCCTTGAAGCGCCGATGGATCCAGAGGTACTGGTCAGGCACCTTCCTGACGTGCGCCTCGATGAGCGCGTTGAAAGTCCGCGCATCCTCATACGGGCTTTCGGTGGGGAAATCCTCGAGCATGGGATGAATCACCATCCGATAGCCTTTCGCTCCTGGCAAGCGCTCTGGGAAATAGGGCAGGACGGCCGCGCCGGTCATGCGGGCCAAACGCGAGGTGGCGGTATTCGTAGCGGCCGGGATGTTGAAGAACGGCACCATTTCCGCACCCTTCTTTCTATAGCTTTGATCGGGCGCGTACCAGACGGGCTCGTTGTTCTTGAGCGAAGCAATGAGCGTGCGCACGTCATCGCGCGGGATGGCGCGCTTTGCGCGCCGGCCGCGGTTGCGAGCGAGGAAGCGTTCGAGCACCGGATTCTTCGTCGGCCGATACATGATGTTCGTCGGCAAGCGCGCGCAGAGGACGCGCCCGCCCATTTCGAGCGTCGTGAAATGCGCGCTCAGCAGAATTGCGCCCCGCCCCCGCGCGAGTGCGGCTTCGAGATGCTCGTAGCCTTCGAGATGCGTGAGCTTGCGTATCCTTTCGTCGGAGCTCCACCACGCGATCGCCGTTTCGAAGATGCCGATCCCGACGCTTTGAAAATGCGCCCGGAGAATGCGCTCGCGCTCTTCTTCCGTGCGCTCCGGCAGACAAAGCGCGATGTTCTTGCGCGCGACACGCACGAAAGAGATCGGCAGTAGAACGAGGAGCGCACCGAGCGCGCGCCCGAGCGCAAGCAACAGCGGATAGGGGAGCGGCTCGAACGCACGCAATACGCCGAGCGCTATCCACGTGGGCCAGTAGCGCGGATGGATAAGCGTTACCTGCTTTGTCATATCGATCGAGAGTGTGACGTGTAGTGTGTAACGTGTGTGGGAGCTTACGCGCCTCTGACCCTACACTTCACACTTGACACCTTACACATCCTCGGCGCGCGTCCGCGCGTACGGATCCGCCCCCACCCGTTTGAATCGCTTGTACGCCCAAAGGTACTGCGCCGGATAGCGCCGAACATGGGATTCGATCAGCTCGTGGAAACGTCTCGTATCGGCGATCGGGTCGTCGGACGGAAAGTTCTCGAGCGGCGGATAGATGCGAACGATGTAGCCGCGATTATCGGGACGCCGTTCAGGGAAATAGGGTAGCACCGGCGCACCGGAGATCTTCGCAAGCCGGGAAGTCGCAATGTTGGAGGCCGCAGGCTGGCCGAAGAGCGGGACGATCGCGCTGTTCTTGTCGGTGAAGCGTTGATCGGGCGCGTACCACACCGGGACGTTGTTCTTGAGGTTCTGCAGCAGATCCCGGATCTGCTCGCTCGAGATCGCCTGCACCGTGTGGCGCGCACGCCCCCGGCGCGACAGCTCGGCAATCAGCGGATTGCTCGGGGTCAAGTACATGATGCTGGTGGGGCCCAGCAAAGTGAGCGCGCGCGCGCCCATTTCGAGCGTCGTGAAATGCGCCGTAAGCAGCAGCGCACCCCGCCCGTGCGCGAGCGCCGACTGCAAGTGTTCGGTGCCCTCGAATGTGATGAGCCGACGTAAGCGCCGGTCGCTCGCCCACCACACGAGGCCGGTCTCGAAGATCGCGCAGGCGAGCGCCTGGAAATGGGATCTCACGAGCGCTTTGCGCTCATGCTCCGACAGGTGCGGAAGGCAGAGTGCGACATTGATGTTCGCGATGCGCCGATCGCGGCGGCTGAACGTGTGAGCGAGAACGCCGAGCCGACGGCCGATCGCCATCTGCACGCGAAGCGGCAGCAGGTTGATCGCGCGCACGAAGGTAAGCGCGATCCAGAGCGGCCAGAAGCGCGGGCCGAGGAAGCGATACAGCGGAACCCGCTCGGGGTGACGTGCACGCGGTCCGGCCGAGGCTGACGAGACGAAAGACATGCGCGCGTGCACCTCTAGCCGTCCGGCTCGGAACCATGTCGTCGCGTCAGTTCGAGTACCATGCCGCCTGGCTCTCGTGAGAAAAGAAAAGGCGAATAGTAACTGATGAGCGCGAACGGCTCTCGATGAGTATCGCCATGCGGCTTCTGTACACGGTCATCGTCTATCTGGCAGCGCCGATCGCCCTCGCCGCGAATTGGCTGCGCTCGCGGCGCGACGCGTCGTATGGCGAACGGCTGGGCGAGCGATGGGGATTGACGCAAGCGCGCTTCGAGCGGCCCCCACTGTGGCTGCACGCCGTGTCGGTGGGCGAAGTACAGGCGAGCGCGGTGCTGGTCCGCGCGCTCAAGGAGCGCCACCCGGACCGACCCATCGTCGTAACCACCGGCACGCCGACCGGCGCTCAACGAGTCAAGAGCCTGTTCGGCGACTCGGTTCGCCATGTTTATCTGCCCTACGACATGCCGGGTGCCGTGCGCAGATTTCTCGATCGCGTGCGTCCAGCGGTCGGCATCGTCATGGAGACGGAGATCTGGCCGAATCTCTTCCGCGAGTGTCGGCGCCGCAGGATCGCTTTGCTGCTCGCGAGCGCGCGGTTGTCCGAGAAATCCGTTCGCCGATATCGGCGCTTTCAGAGTCTCACACGCGATGCGCTCGAGCATGTTCGGATCGCCGCGCAGAGCGAGCTGGACGCGCAACGTTTCAGGGAGATCGGAGCTGCGCAGGTGGCGGTTGTGGGCAACCTCAAATTCGATATCGAGGTACACGAGGACGTTGCGACTGAAGGCCGGTCTTTACGTTCGACCCAATTCGGCACGCGAGCCGTATGGATTGCCGCGAGCACGCATGAGGGCGAAGAAGAGCTGGCCTTGATCGCGCACGAGATCGTTCGCAGACAAATACCGAATGCGCTGTTGCTTCTCGTGCCGAGGCATCCGCAGCGATTCGCGAGCGTCGCTACCCTACTGACCGAACGCCGAGCGGTCTATGAGTCTCGCTCGAGCGGACGAGCCATCACCGACACGACCGATGTCCTGTTGGTCGATACGATGGGCGAGCTCCTGATGTTGTACGCGGCCGCCGACGCCGCGTTCGTGGCGGGGAGCCTGGTCCCGATCGGAGGACACAGCCTGCTCGAGCCGGCGGCGATGGCGTGTCCGATTCTCGTCGGTCCGCACAATTTCAATGCGCCCGATATCGCGCAACGATTCGTGTCGAGCGGCGCGGCGATTCAAGTGGAAGATGCCGAAGGGCTCGGCCGCGAGATCCTCCGCTTGCTGAACGATCCGGACGAACGGCGCCGCATGACCTCGCTGGCGCGTGAAATCCTCGAGAAGAATCGAGGCGCGCTAGCGCGCCTCGTCGAGGCCATTGACGAGCTGCTTCCTCCGCACGGTGCAGACGCGCCACCCGTTTCGCAGGCAGCGACGCCGCCTACTCCTTGAGCAGCGCGTTGATCTCTTCGAGATCGGCGACGCTCAACGTACCCGTTGCGAGCTGGAGCTGCAGCACGTTCAGGATGTAATCGTAGCGGCTGCGCGAGTAGTTGGTTTGCGCTTCGAACAGGCGGCGGCGCGCATCCAAGACGTCGACGGTCGTGCGCGTGCCGACTTCGAATCCCGCTTCGGTCGCCTGCAGCGCGGTGCGGCTGGACTCGAGGGCCTGGCGCAATGCTCGCACGCGAGAGATCTCGCTCAGCACGCCCAAGTACGCATCGCGCGCGGCGCGCTCGGTTTCGCGCGCGGTCCGTTCGAGGCGCTCTCGCGCAGCGCGGTGCAGGTACACACGCTGACGCACGCGTGACGAAGTCGCGCCGCCTGAATAGATCGGGAAAGTCACTTGGATTCCGATCGAGTCCGCCGTTTGGCTCCTATCGGCCGGACTTGTCGAGCCGTCATTGCTGATGCTGGTGCCTTCGAAGTCGAAATCTCTTCGGCTCGCCACGAGGTCGACCGTCGGCAGGTGCCCAGAACGTGCTACACGCACGTCTTGTTTTGCGATGTCGGTGGCCAATCGCGCGGAGATGATGCGCAGGTTCTGCTCGAGTGCGGTATTGACCCACTGGTCCTCGTTCTCCGGATCCGGCGTCTTGAGCGGCATGTCATCCACGGGTGCCGCAAGCGAGTCGAACGGCTCGCCCGTCAGTTCGCGAAGCAGTTCCTGCGCCGTCGCCAAATTGCGTTTTGCTTGAATGACGTTGGCCGCAGCCTGGTCGTGGGCAGCGCGCGATTCCTGCACGTCCGTTATAGCGATTAGCCCGACCTCGAAACGCTTGTTCGCCTGTTCGAGCTGGCGGGAGAAAGCTTCGAGGGTCGCCTCGGCCGCTTCCACCGTGTCCTGGGCGGCGAGCACATCGAAATAGCGCTGTGCCGTGCGTTGGATGAGATCCTGTTGTGCGGCTTGGAAGTCGGCTTCCGCTTGCGCCACTTCTGCATCGGCTCGCTTCAGAGCCGCCCATTGATCCCATCGAAACAGCGTCTGACGCAACTGGATCGTGTATTGGTAGCCGTCGGTGTCGCTGTCCGTGGTGACGGGGACGAAGATCAGCTCCGGCGAATCCCGACTCTCTGCCTGAGGCTGGAACCGCGAGAACTTCTCGTCGTCCTTCGAATATCCGCCGCTGGCTTCCAGTTGCGGGAGCAGCGCTGCTAGCGCCTGCGGCTTCGACTCTCGGCTCGCCAATCGATTCGCATCCGCTTCGCGGATGATCGGATCGTTCTGCAGCGCGCGTTGGTAGACCTCGAGAAGATCCGCGCCGAATGTCGCCTGCGCGGCCAAGGACAATCCACACGCCACGACGATGTGCGCTCTTAACCTCATTTTTTTGGTCCCATGCGCCTCACCGGCGCCTAGAAGTACTTTTAGACGAGACTCTTCAGACACAGCTGCCCCATGTTCTGTTGCACCCGCTCGCCGGTCGGCGGGACCGGCACATCAGCCAATAATGACACGAGCGAACTTCGCAGGGGTTGCTAATAAGGTAAAGACTCGCCAAGTCGCTGCGGTTTACGGCAGTCGAGCGGGACTGCGGACTTTCGTCGTCATCGCCGGTTGTGACGATTTAATACGTCGGAATGGTTGCATCGACGTCGCGCGACCAAGCGAGGATCCCGCCCGCGAGATTGACGGAGCGGAAACCGTTCTGCTGAAGA
>JAAYXG010000091.1 GCA_012516015.1 Lysobacteraceae bacterium
CAGTTTATGTTGCGTACCGATATGTATAATGCCAACGCCCCCGGCTACTTGGGCCTACCGGATGAGGTAGTTTCTGGATACACGTTGGCCTCTTTATGGGAAAGGACATCGAATTAGCCATTCTGTTCGCCGATGTCGTCGGCAGCACGCGCATCTATGAGGTCATGGGTGACCTGCGTGCCCGCGACATGGTGCTGACGTGTGTCGAGATCATGCGCTCGGCCACCGAGCAGAACCATGGCACCGTCATCAAGACGATCGGCGACGAGATCATGGCGACCTTCCCGACCGCGAACGATGCGCTCAATGCCGCGAGCCGCATGCAGCACGATATCCGCACTCACGCGGAGCTCAAGGTCGAAGGGCAGCCCATCGCGATTCGAATCGGGGGGCACTTTGGGCCTGTCGTGCTCGAGAACCGCGACATCCTCGGCGCGGCCGTGCACACCGCGAATCGCATGACGAGCCAAGCCAAAGCGGGGCAGATCATGGTCACGAGCGCGATTGTGGGGCGCCTTGCACCCGAGTGGCAATCGGCCGTGCGGCAGATCGACGTCGCGACCCTCAAGGGTAAGACGAGCGAAGACGAACTCTATGAGGTGCTCTGGCAGAAGGAAGATGCCACGAGCATGTTGCCCGCGATCGCGCTCGGCGCCGCGGCGCGCGACAAGCAGCAGCACCCGAAGCGACTGCGGCTGCGTTTCCAGGGGCAAGAGATCTTGCTCGACGATTCCCGCACGAATATCACCATCGGGCGCGCTGAGGAAAACGACGTCGTGATCAAGGGCAACTTGATCTCGAGACTTCATGCCAAGATCGAGTACACCCGCAACAAGTTCATGCTCATCGATCAAAGCACGAATGGTACGTTCGTCACGACACGCGACGGTGAGGAAGCCTTCGTTCGTCGCGACAGCATGCAGCTCAAAGGCGAGGGCATGGTCGGCTTCGGCCGCGTACCGGAGAACGGTTCATCGCTCACGATCAAGTTCGTATGCGAGGAGTAGCGCGGAGCGCTATCTGTAGGTCGGAACTTGTTCCGACACCTTGATCGAACTGAATATTTCCGACACCTTCTGGTCGGATTAAAATCCGACCTGCACGAAAGACGCATTATCGATCCAGCTTTGCCGCCATCTCGCGTAGCTCTTCGCGCAGCTCTTCAGGGACGCGATCTCCGAACTGATTCAGGTACTTGAAAATCGCATCGATCTCTTTGCGCCAGGCCGATGTGTCCACGGCAAGCAGGGCATCGAGCGTTGCGCCATCGATCTTCAAGCCGGTGAGATCCAGATCTTGTTTCCTCGGCACGTACCCGATCGGCGTCTCTTGCGCGCCCACGTGTCCATCGCATCTATCCGCGATCCAGCGCAGTATGCGCAGGTTGTCTCCGAAGCCCGGCCATAGAAAGCGGCGATTTTGATCTTGGCGGAACCAGTTCACGTGGAAGATTCGCGGCAGTTTCGCGCCGTGGCGTCCGAAGGAGAGCCAATGCCGCCAGTAGTCGGCGAAGTTGTAGCCGCAGAAGGGCTTCATCGCCATCGGATCGCGGCGTACTACCCCGACTTGCCCCGCTGCCGCCGCCGTCGTCTCGGAGGCCATCCCTGCACCGATCAACACGCCGTGTCGCCAATCGCGCGCTTCGTACACGAGCGGCGCGACCTCGCGTCGGCGGCCGCCAAACAAGATGGCGGAAATCGGCAGGCCCTCGGGCGCATCGGCCAGCGTCGAATAGACGGGGTTGCGCCGCGCCGAAACCGTAAAGCGGGCGTTCGGGTGCGCTGCTGGCCCGGCGTCCGGGTTATAGGGTTTGCCTTGCCAATCGACCGTCGGCGTACCCTCGTCCAGACCTTCCCACCACGGCTGGTTGTCTGCCGTGAGCGCGACGTTCGTGAAGATCGTTTCGGCGCGGATCATCTCGAAGGCGTTACGGTTCGTATTCGCGTTCGTGCCGGGTACGACGCCGAAGTAGCCGGCTTCCGGGTTGATCGCGCGCAGGTCGCCTTCGGGACCGATGTGCAGCCAGCAGATGTCGTCGCCGATCGTCCAGATCTTCCATCCGGCCATGGATTCCGGCGGCACGAGCATTGCGAGGTTCGTCTTGCCGCACGAGGAAGGAAATGCGCCGGCGAGGTAGTGTGTACGACCGTCCGGGCTCTGCACGCCCATGATGAGCATGTGTTCCGCGAGCCATCCTTCGTCGCGCGCCTGCCAGCTCGCGATGCGAAGCGCGTGGCATTTCTTGCCAAGCAGCGCGTTTCCGCCGTAGCCGGA
>JAAYXG010000092.1 GCA_012516015.1 Lysobacteraceae bacterium
CAAAACCAGCAGGAGCGCGGCCACGGCTGGCGCCCAAAACAAAGCCCGTCGCTGACCCGCTGCTCGCATAGGTTTCACTCGCGTGTTTTGAGGACGGCGATCAGGTCGAGTCGGTCGATGCGCCGCCGCACGAATAATGCCGAAAACAGCGTCGCGACGCTCGCGACGGAGATGGCGATGCCGAACGTCGAAGGCTCGAGCACGAACGGCACGCGGAAGAGCTCGGTCTCGAAGCCGCGCACGGTCGCACGTCCGAGCAGCCAGCCGATGAAGGATCCGAGCGGTAAGGCCAGCAGGCCGAGCAGCGCGACTTCTCCGAGCAAGAGATAGGAAATCTCGGCGCGCGTAAACCCCAGCACGCGCAGCGTCGCGAGCTCGCGGCCGCGCTCGGAGAGTGCGATCCGGGCCGCGTTGTAAGTCACGCCGAAAGCGAGCGCGCAAGAGAAGAAGATGAACAACGTCACGAAGATGAGCATGGATTGCGCCATCGTCTCGTCGAACATCTGGATCGCCGCCGCCTTGAGCGTGATCGCGGTGATGCCGGGAAGCGTCTTCAACTCGCGCACGAGAGCACTCTGTCGAGTCGCATCCACGCGCAGGTGCACACTCGTGAGCGTCGGGCGCTCCTTCATCAGCCGAGCGAGCGCGCCGATCTCGATGTAGGCAGGCGAGCCCATGTAGGTTTCGAAGATGCCCGCGACCCGCAACTGCGCCACCTCGCGCCGACCTTCGAGCGTTTCGACGGTGATGAGGTCGCCGCGGCCCACACCGAGCATCTTGGCGAGCATGGATGAGATCATCAGTCCCTCATCGGGCAGCGCGAGTGCTCGTCCACTCGCATCGTAGACCCGATACAGCGTCTGCTCGGCGGGCAAGCCTTGGAGCGCTTCGCGCTGCTCGCGCAGACCGACGCGCAGCTTCGCGGGCACGACGCGCATCGGTTCGACGGCGAGCACACCGGGAAGTCGGCCGAGCGCGCGCGCCGCCTCGAACGTGCGCGGCTCCGTGAAGCTCACGGTCACGTCCTGCGATTGCGCCTGTCGAAAGTACACGTCGACGATGTGATCGACGGCGTCGAGCCATTGCATCGAAAGGACGAGCACGGCGACGGACATCGAAATCCCGAAGCACGTCGTGAACGAGCGCATCGGGTAGCGTACGATCTGGCGCAGGATGATTCGCGTGAGCTGCTCGACGCGTTGAACGACGGCGACCTGCGCGAAGGTGCGCCTGAACAGCGGCGGCGACGGCGGTCGCATCGCCTCGGCGGGCGGCAACGCGACCGCGCTGCGCACCGCCCGGTACGCGCCACCCAGCGCCGAGACGATCCCGACGAGCGCACCGATGACGAACGCGGTGGGACCGGGTCTGAAAAGCAAGAACGGGAAACGAAAGAACTCCGCGTAGAGGCGCGTCGAATACCATCCGAACCAATAGCCCGCCGCCGCGCCGAGCAGGACGCCGATGACTCCGATCGCGAGCACGAACTTGAAATAGTGAATGCCGATCTCGCGATTGCTGTAGCCGAACGCCTTCAACAGACCGATCTCGCTGCGTTCCATCGCGATGAGACGCATCAAGACCATGTTCGTCAGAAAAGCCGCGACGGCGAGGAAGATCGCGGGCAAGAAGTACGAGAGCGTGCGGAGCTGCTCGATCTCGTTCATGAGGAACCAATTCGACGTCTGGTCGTCGCGCGCATACGCACCGACGCTGCCGTAGCGATCGAGGAGCCGATCGAGCTCGTCGATGACGATATCCGGATTCGTTCCTCGCAACAGGTAGAGGCTGACCGCATTGAAGGCGCCGTCGAGGTCGAATGCGGCCTGCAACAACGCTTCGTCGAGCCACAACACGCCGAAGCGCGCGTCGTCCGGCATGAGCGCGCCAGGACCGATCGCATAGACGTATTCCGGCGACAATGCGACGCCGACGATCCGCAGCTCGCGCCAACTGCCGTTCAGGATCGCCCGAATGCGATCGCCGACCTGCAGACCGTGCGCCTCGGCAAAGGGCTCCGAGACGAGCGCTTCGTCGGTCGAGCGCGGCCGAGGCATGCGACCGCTGCGCACCGCCACGAGATTGAGCTTCGCCTCGCGGTGCGTGGGAAGCGAGACCAGCTCTGCGACGACCGGCTCTTCGAAGCCTGCAATATCGAGCACCGCATTCGCGACGACACGCGTCTCGACCGTTTGCACGCCGGGCAGCGCGCCGATCTGCGCAGCCAAACGTTCCGGCGCGCGCTTGACGCGCGCGAAGACGTGACCGAAGCGATAACGCTCGTAGTAAGCGCGCGCGGTTTCATCGAGCGACTCGACGGTCGCCAAGCCCATGATGAGGATGCCGATCCCCGACGCCATGATGAGACCGATCGCCAGCACCTGACCGCGCATGCGCCAGAGATCGCGAATGAGCTTCTTGTAGAGCGCGCTCGCTACCACGACAGCTCGCGCGCTCTGCGGCGCTCCGGGTTGCGGATTTCTTCGTGGATCTGCCCATCGCGCATCGAGAGCACGCGATCGGCCATGCTCGAGATCACCGAGTTGTGCGTGATGAGCGCCGTCGTCGTGCCGAGCTCCGCATGAATGCGCTCGATCGCCTCGAGCACGAGCACGCCGGTCGGGCTGTCGAGCGCCCCGGTCGGCTCGTCGCACAGCAGAAGACTTGGACGTTTCGCGATTGCGCGCGCGATCGCGACGCGCTGCTGTTCGCCGCCGGATAACTGCGCCGGAAAGTGCTGCAGGCGCTCGCCGAGCCCGACGAGGCGCAGCGCTTCTTCGGGCGACATGGGATCGGAGGCGATCTCCGTCACGAGCGCGACGTTCTCGAGCGCCGTCAAGCTCGGAATCAAGTTGTAGAACTGAAAGACGAAGCCGACGTGCTCGCGGCGATACTGCGTCAGCCCCGCATCGTCGAGCGCCGTGATGTCGCGGCCGAGGAACTCGACCTTGCCGCTCGTCGGCGTGTCGAGCCCGCCGAGGATGTTGAGGAGCGTCGACTTGCCGCTACCCGATGCGCCGAGCAGCACGACGAGCTCGCCCGCATACAAGGTGAGATCGACGCCGCGCAGCGCATGCACTTCGACCTCGCCGGTCCGATAGACTTTGCTGACGGCGTGCGCACGCAGCGTATCGCGTCCGGGCAGGATCGCGTCGCGGCCCGCGTGCCTATTCGGTTCCACGCCGGCGCTCCTTCAATCCCTCGCGCGGACCGGCAGCGGTACGCTGCACACGTCGATACGCCCGGCAGGTACCTTGTACCACTCGTCACGTCGATTGCGGCGAGACTCGACGAGCGCTTCGAACGTCGGCGTGTCCGTTCGCAACAACTCGAGCGGTGTGCGTTCGGATGCGGGCACCTCCGAGGCGAGGCGGATTTGTCTAATCGGAACGTGCTGCTCCGCTTTCTCGTAGAACCCCAGCGCCCCGGTCCCGCGAGGCAGCGAAGACAAATGCTCCATCCCGTGCACGACCCGACCGACGACCGTAATGTTTCGATCGAGCTGCCGAGGCGCGTGCCCGATGACGACGTAGAGCTCGGTCCCCCCGGCGCTGTCGGCGTCCGTGTCGCGCCCGACGCCGACCATGCCGTAGCAATGCGTGAGCCAGGCGGTGCCGTCCGCTCGATCGCGCGCTGCCGGGAATCCGGAAACGAAACCGATCTCGGGCGCGTAGGTATCCGGATCCGGCAGCTTCGTGAAGGCAAGTCCCTTCGCAGATCTCGTGAACTCCGCGGTCAGCGCCTTCTTTGCCGTCCCGAGCGGCTTATGCCCCTCCGCATCGCCCCATTGGGCGACGAAGTTGTCTTGCACGCGAATGATCGCGAGGCCGTCGAAGTAGCGCTCGCGCACGAGCGTGCGAATGTTCTCGACGTGCCGCGGGGCGAACTCGGGCGCGAGCTCGATGATGACTCGCCCGCTTTCGAGCTCGAGGTAGAGCGCATTCTCGGGTTGGAGCTCGCGCCAATCGGAGGGCTTGGATGCTTCGAGCACATCCTGCATGGTTTGGGCACAGACGATCGGGGAAGCGAGCGCCATGAGCACGGAGCAAATGGAAATGCGCATCGTTGTTGTTGGGTGACGCCGTGACGAGAACTTGGAGCTAGCGTCCCTCATCGCCGTTTAGCCTGCAAGCGCGAGAACCGCCGGCCGTTCGCTCACCCGAGCTCGACCGGCTCCTCCTCCGCTTTCGTCTTGGGCGTGTCCGGAGCGAGCTGCCAAAAGATCGCGGCGGATGCGCACGTCATTATGCCGACGCATACGAACGTCGCTCGAAACGCGTGCAGCGCGTCTTGTTGGGCCGCTTCCGTCGCGCTGAAATTCGACAAGAGCGCGGCAGCCGCCGCGACGCCGAGGCTCATGGCCAGCATTTGGACGACGGACATGAGCCCGTTGCCGCTGCTCGCCTGCTGCGGCCCGAGGTCCTTGAGCGTCACCGTGTTCATCGTCGTGAACTGCAGCGAATTGACCGCACCCAAGGAGAAGAACTGCAAGATCCTGAGCCACACCGGCTGCTCCGGGGTCATGAGCGCGAACGAGGCGATCATCGTGCCGACGAGCAAGGTATTCGTGATGAGCACGTTGCGATAGCCGAAGCGCCCGACGAGCGATGTGACCATGCGCTTCATCGTCAGGGCGGCGATCGTCACCGGGATCATCGCCATGCCCGCCTGCAGCGGACTGAACCCGAGGCTCACCTGCAGCGCGAGCGGTAGCAGAAACGGCATGCTGGAGATGCCGAGCCGGGCAAACAAAGCCCCGAGCAACCCGATACTGTACGTGCGCACGCGGAACAAACCCGGCGAGAAGAGCGGCGTCTCCGCTCTTGTGGCATGCAGCCAATACGCCGCGAGGCTCGCGAGGCCGAACACGAGCAGGATGAGGGCGATCGCGCCGCCCATTCGAACATTGCCGATGCCTTCGAGGGCCAGCGAGATCGTCGCCATGCCTAAAGCAACGAGCAGGTAGCCGGCGGCATCGAAGCGCTCGCGAACTCGCGGCGCGCTATCGGACATGTAGCGCACGGTCGCGACGAGACCCAAGGTGCCGATCGGGATGTTGATCAAGAAGATCCAATGCCACGACGCGGCTTCGGACAGCCAACCGCCGAGCGTCGGACCGATCAACGGACCGATGAGCCCCGGAATGGCGACGAAGCTCATCGCCTTGAGAAACTCGTCGCGAGGATAAGCGCGCAAGACGGCGAGCCGCCCGACGGGCAGAAGCATCGCCCCGCCCGCACCTTGCACGACGCGCGACACGACGAGCTGCGTCATCGTGGTCGACAGCGCGCAGGCGAGCGAGCCGATCACGAACACGGAGATCGCGCCGATGTACGCGCGCTTGACGCCGAAGCGATCCGCGATCCATCCGGATGCCGGAATGAGAATAGCCATCGTCAGCGCATACGCAATGACGACCGCCTGCATCCGCAACGGACTTTCACCGAGATCGCGCGCCATGGACGGCAGCGCCGTATTGACGATCGTCGAATCGAGCGTCTGCATGAAAAAGCCGATCGCGACGAGCCAGAGGAGGAGACGGCGGGAGGGAGGCTTACTCATCGCGCTAGCGTAGCGGACTCGCTTCGGGCGTGGGGCGTGGGGCTTGGGCCAGAAGTCCTCCGCTGGGAGTGTGCCCGCGCGGGCATTAGCTCTAGCTCTGGCCCGAGCCCCAGGCCCCAAGCCCCAGGCCCTATCGTCCAAGCACCTCAAACCTCCGACTCACCCGATTCCCCTGCTCGTCCACGATCGTGACGGCATGCATGCCGGGCTCGATGTCGATGGCCTGTTGATGGTAGATGCGCGTTTCGCCGATGTACCGGTCATCCAGATGCCAATGCAGCGTCGCGTTCGCATCGCGGTGCACTGCCTCGAACACCGTGCGGCCCTTGCGCGTACCCAAGTCGATCGGGATGTAGAGCTTCGTGCCCGCGTTCGGATAAAGAAAATCCATCGGTGCCTGCGCCGCGCTTCTCGCGCCGTCGCAATCGGCACGAAACGCGGGCAGCGATCGATAGTTCGCATGCTGACGCCGGTAGAAGTGCTCCGCACCCGGCGGCAGCACGAACCAGTTCGCGTGCCGCATGCGATCGATCGATTCGCAGCTCGAGTCCACGCGATGGCGGCTGTCGCTCGCGAGATGCACACGTTGGTTGTACGGGCTCAGGCGATCGAAGTGGCTGCTGCGCGGCACGCGCACCTTGCGGGTCTCGCACGCGCCATTCGCGAGATAGCCGTCGTTGCTGCACACCTCGACTTCCTTCATGAGCAAAGTCGGTTCGACGAACCACTCGGCCGAGGGTAGGCGCCCGAACATCGCGAACATGAGCGGCGCGGCGGCGGTTGCGCCCGTGAGGCCGGGCTTGCCTTCGCCGCTCGCATTGCCGACCCACACGCCGACCGTGAATCGCGAGGTATTGCCGATCGACCACGCATCGCGCAGTCCCCAGCTCGTGCCGGTCTTCCAGGCGATCTGTTTGGCATTCGCAAAGCTGCGCCAATTTGCTTCTTCGCCCGGACGGCCCACTTCGAGCAATGCGCGCAGCGTCAGCCAAGCCGACGCGGGACCGATCTCGGCTGCGCGCGTCGTCTCGGTCGTTTCGCTGTCGAGGACGCGCGGACGTCGATAGTTGATCGGCTGGCCGGGATAGATCTGTCGCGCGATGTGCGCCAGATTCGCGTACTGCGAAGCGATGTCCCAGAGCGTGCCTTCGGCCCCGCCCAGGATCAGCGTGAGCCCATAGTCATCCGGCGGACGCACGAGCGTCGTCATGCCGGTGTGGCGCAGCAGATCGTAGAAGCGCTGCACGCCATGCTGCTTGAGCATGCGCACGGCGGGGACATTCAACGATTGAGCGAGCGCCACGTCTGCCGGTACGACACCTCGGTACAAACGATCGTAGTTCTCGGGCATGTACCCCGCGTACTGCGTCGGCACGTCGGGCACGAGCGTTTGCGGGAGAATCTCGCCTGCTTCGAGCATGGCGGCATAGAGGAGCGGCTTCAGGATGCTGCCGGTGCTGCGCGGGCGGCGCACGATGTCGACCGCGAAGCCATGCCGGTCCGTGAGCGCGCGATCCGCGTTGCCCACGTACGCGAGCACATCGAACGTTCGATTGTCGATGACGACCGCCGCTGCGTTGTAGACATCGCGCGCCGCGAGCCGTCTCGCGTGCGCTTCGAGCTCGCTCGTCGCCATGCGCTGCACGGCGCGATCGAGCGTTGTTTGGAACCGATGCCGGGTCGGATACAGCGCGCGCAACGTATCGAGCAGATGCGGCGCCTCATTGGGCAACGGAAGCGGCTCGCCGGGCAAAGGCTCTTTGAGCGCGAGCTCAAAATCCAGCTTCGAGATCGCCCCGCGTTCGTGCAAGCGCGCGAGCAGACGATCGCGCTTCCCGAGCAGCGCCGCGCGATTGCGGCCGGGGTGGATGAGCGCCGGGCTGTTCGGCAAGACCGCGAGCGTGCACGCCTCGGCCCACGATAGAAGCTCGGGTGCGCGGCCGAAGTAACGCCACGCGGCGGCCTCGAGCCCGACGACGTTCCCGCCGAACGGGGCATTCGCGGCATAGAGCGCAAGAATCTCTTGCTTCGAATACGTGAGCTCGAGCCGAGTCGCGAGCATCATCTCGATGAGCTTGTCGAGGACGCCGCGATCCTCGCGTGCGCGCGCCAGTCGCGCGACTTGCATCGTGAGCGTGCTTCCGCCGCTCACGATTCGGCGCGCCTTGAGATCGAGATATGCCGCGCGTCCGAGCGCCAACGGATCCACTCCGAGATGCGAGTAGAAGCGTTTGTCTTCGTACTCGATCAGCGCGCGCACGAACTTCTCCGGCAGCGCTTCCCCTGCCGGAAAGCGCCATTGACCGTCTTGCGCGATGCGCGCGCCGAGCAACTCACCTTTGCGATCCAAAATGATCGTCGAGAGCGGTTGATCGAAGAGACGCTCGGGGAGCAGGCGCACGTAGGCCATCGTCGCGCAGAGCGCGAGGACGAGAACGACTGCGATGACTAAGCGGCGGCGGGTCATGATTCCGAAGGCGTGTGGACGTGTAGGCGTCTACACGTCCACACGTCTACACCTCTACACGCTCACTCCACCACCTGCACCCACTGCCCCCGCGTCCTTGCAAACCTCGACGTGTCGTACATCGCTTCGACGTTCACACTCGGGAGATAGAAGCGGCCGCGGTACGCCGCGTTCAGGCGAGTCGTAACGATGAGGCGCTCCTTGGGCTTCAAGCTGAAGAACCGATAGATGCGGTCGTCGCGAATGTCGACGTGCTCGACGTTCGAAGCCGCGGTTTCGAGCCACCACGCGCGGCGCGGCACATCGCTCGCATCGCGCTCGCCGGTTGCATCCAGCCCTTCCATGCGCTCATTGTGAATCTCCCACCCCGCCGGCACGAGCTGCGCGAGCGCGAGGTTGTCGATTCGATGCGGCGTCGTGTTCGTGACGACGATCCGAGCGATCAGATCGCTCCCTTGCGGGAGTCGCGACACATCGAGAACGGCGCCCTCTTCGTCACGATAGTCGACCTCGAGCGTGAGGCCCGATGCATCGGCCGTATCATGGCCGGAAGCCGGCACGCCGCGCGCCGTGATCGTGACGAACAAGCGGCGGCCCGCCGTATTGTCCACTCGGACTTGCGCACCGCGGTCGGGGAAGCCGGCGAGCGCCGTTCGATACATCGGTGCACCGACGTCCAGCTTCGTCGCCTTGCCATCGATCGAGTACTCGAATGTATAGCTCGTGATCTGCCCGAGGCCGACGTAGTGCGCCATGGCCATGAGCGCATAGGCGGTCGACTGCGTGCTGTACCAACGCTCCGAAACGAGACCGCGAGATATCTCGTCCGCGAGCGCTTCGGCCTGACTCGTGCGTCCGAGCGTCACGAGTGCGCGCAGAACGACGGCTTGGTCGCGCATGCGCGAGCCGAAGATGTCGGCCCAGTCTTCGCTCGTCGCCACCTCCGTCGACAGATTGCGGCTGAGATCGTCGGCTGCTTGCGTGAGCCCGGCGAGCTGGTACGACGCGGCCAACATCCAGCGCGCGGCCGTCGGCAGTTCCTTCTGCTCGCGCATGCGATTCATGGCGCCGATCTCCGGCTCGCGAGCCAACGCGAGCGTGTACAGCCGGTAGGCCTGGTCCATGGTTTGCGCATAGCCGGTGCCGTTCCACGACTGCGCCGTCGTACGCTGATAGCGAGTCCAATTCGCGAGCATGGCGTCCGGGACGGCATAGCCGAGCGCTTTCGCTTCGATCAGGAAGTGCCCGGCGTATGTCGTCGCCCAGTTCTCTCGCAGCGAGTCGTTGCGCGAATAGAAGCCGCCCGGCCAGTACGTGAACCCGCCGTTCGGCAACTGAAAGCCGCTCAAACGATGCACGCCCGCATCGACATTGCGTTGAATCTCGTTCTTGCGCGCATCCTCGAGCTTCATGAGGCTCGGCAAGTAGAGCTGCGGAAACACCGAAGAGGTGATCTGCTCCAGACATCCATAGGGGTAGCTAATCAAGTAATGCAGCCGTCGCTCGAGATCGAGCGGCGGCACTGCGGAGACTTCGAGCGCGAGCTCGTTCGTGCCGGCGAGCCCATGCGGCACGATGCTTTCGTTCCACGCCTCGCCCGCCTCGAGCACTCGATGCCAGCGTGTCGTCGTCGGCGGGTTCGGGCTGCGCACATCGAGATAGATCTGCGCTGCCGCCTGATGTGCGCCGCTCGTCGCACGGAACTTCAACAGCCCTTGTCCGATCTGCGGCTTGCTCTTCAAGCGCAGCATCGCGATCTGCTCTTCCGGCTGCGTGAAGTCGAGCTGCACCGTGTCCTCGCCGACGATCTCGAAGGCCGCATCCGCTTCCATTTGCAGCGACACTTGCTTGATCGCCTTGTCGGCCACGAAAACGGAGACCGGCACCGCGACTTCCTCTTCCGGTCCGATTACACGCGGTAGCGTCGGCAGCAGCATGAGGGGCTGGCGCACGAAGACGGATTTCTCCGCCGATC
>JAAYXG010000093.1 GCA_012516015.1 Lysobacteraceae bacterium
AGAATGCGACGAAGGTCGCCGATGTCTATCCCGCGGCCGCCGAAGTGCTCGCACGCTACGCGGAAGACTTGCCGTTCGCACTTCTCTATATGCCGGAGGAATCGACGCGCCTGACGCTCGTCGCGCGCGACGCGCTCACGCGGCAAGTCGATCAGATGGCGCGGTTGCTCGACGATCTGCTCGATCTCGCCCGCATTACGCACGGACGCGTGCATCTCCGTAAGGCGCCGCTGTTGCTGGAAGAAGCTGTCGATGCAGCGCTCGAAACGAGCCGACCGATGTTCGAGGCGAAGCATCACTCGCTCGAGGTCGAGCGTCCGCCCACCCCGGTGTGGGTGGACGCGGACCGCGTGCGGCTCGCGCAGATCTTTGCGAATCTGCTCACGAACGCGGCGAAGTACACGGATGCCGGCGGCTCGATCGTCTTGAGCATCCGCCCCTCGGACCGCCGGGTGCTCATCGCCGTCACCGATAACGGGATCGGACTCTCGGCTGAAGCGATTCCTCGCGTATTCGATATGTTCTCGCAGGCGTCACCGGCGCTCGAGCGATCCGAGGGCGGGCTCGGTATCGGACTTGCGCTCGTGAAAGGGCTCGTGGAGCTGCATGGAGGCAGGGTGTTCGCACGCAGCGAAGGGATCGGGTGCGGCAGCCAATTCACGGTCGAGCTGCCGCTCGCCGCCGCTCCCGTTGCACAGGAGGATCTGGATCCAGGCACATCCTCGTGTAGAGCGACGATCCGTAACCGCAAGATCCTCATCGCCGACGACAATCGCGACAGCGCGCAGAGCTGGGCCACGATGTTCGAGCTCGAAGGATGCGAGACGTGCACCGCGTTTTCCGGATCCGAAGCGCTGAGGCTTGCCGCATCGTTTCAGCCGGACGTGGCGCTGCTCGACATCGGCATGCCGGGATTGAACGGCTACGAGGTGGCGCGTCTCTTGAGATCCAGCCCGTTGGGTGCGAGCGTCCTGCTCATCGCCGTGACGGGCTGGGGCCAGGACCAAGACAAGCAAGCGGCGCGAGAAGCGGGATTCGATGCGCACCTGACAAAGCCAGTCAATCTGCAGCAAGTCATCGACCTGATCCAAGCGCAGCTACGACAGAGAGCGACCCCGTCGCCTCCGGCTTCCGGAGCGCGCTAGACGCTAGAATGGCGGGCGGGCCTACTTGCACTGAGGTCGGCGCGTGTCCAAGCGTGTAGCGATTGGGGCGATTTTGGCGATCTTGATTGCAACGTTCGTGTGGACGATGGTGCGCGAACATCCGCCCAACGAGGCTCGGACACACGACGTCGCGAGCGACTCGCCCCCTTCAAGCCCGTTCTCGCCCGCGAGCAATCCGCCTAGGACAGTCGACCCGATCGACGGCGACGACGACATCGCGGCGCGCTCGGATTCGAGCACGACCGAAGATGCTCGTTTGAGAACGCTCGAGCGCGCGGCCCATGCGGGCGATGCGAAGGCCCAGTTCAGACTGTCTCGAGCGATGAGACGTTGCACGACGGTGCTCGCCTACCCCGAGGACACCGTGCAGGCAATCGCGGACCCTGTGCGCCGCTCATATCTACTCGAGAGTCGAGACGAGTGCGCCTACTTCGCGGACCGACACGAGCGCTTGATCGATGAAGCATTCGACTGGGAGCGAAGAGCCGTCGATGCGGGCGATCCGGGCGCACTCGCGATGCAGATCGGCGTGCAAGTAAACAACGGCGAGCTGCACGCGTACGAAGCGGAAGCGAAGCTCGCTTCGCTACTTCTCTCGAACGATCCCTTCGTGTTCGCGACGATCGCGCGGCTCGGCATGCAGGACGGCCTCGATGCCGAGTCCGCTGCCTGGCACATGCTCGCCTGCGAAAACGACGGTCCGCCCGAGCTCTGCTCGATCATGAATGATGCGATAGCGGATGCGTGCACGGGCGACATGCGATGCGGAAATACGAGCCACGAAGTGGATATCTCGCAATACTACATGCACGCTCATCCAAGTTTGTTCGACCTGATTCGAAATCGTCATCAGGAGCTGAAGAGTCAGCTCCTGCACGGACGCATCGAAGAGATCGATTTGCAACTCGCTGCGCCGCCTTTCGAGGAGTGAATACCGCGCAGCGACCGCGTTCGGCGCCTACGCCGTTTTCACCAGGCCTTCGGCGACGAGTGCCTGCTGTACCGCCTCACGCGCGCGCACGCGACTCATGAACGAGTCGAGCGCGCCGAGGTTCTGTAGATCCACGCCGGTGTGTGCCGCCCAGTTCGTCACGACGAACAAGTAGGCATCGGCCGCCGTGAAGCTCGATCCCGTGAGAAACTCATTCTCTTGAAGGCGGGCATCGACGTACTCGTAGCGCTGTCGCAAGGCTCGTCGGAACCATGCCTTGCCTTCTTCGTGGAAGTCCCGTTTGAATAGCGGGGAGTACGACTTGTGAAGCTCGGACGTCACGTAGTTCTGCCACTCCATGACGCGATAGCGCGCCATCGTGCCGGCGGCGGGCATCAGATCGGTCCGCTCCGCTCGATCGCAGATCCATTGCGCAATGATCGGACCTTCAGTGAGCCGCTCGCCGTCGTCCAACTCGAGCACCGGGACCGACCCTTTCGCGTTGACGGAGTAGTAGTCGTCCGGCTGCGCCAACTTGTGGCTCGCGAGATCCACACGCACCAGTTCGAAAGGCAATCCCGTCTCGCGTAAGACGATATGCGGAGCGAGAGAACAGGCGCCGGGCGAGTAGTAGAGCTTCATGTAAACCCTCCTTGAAGGTACTTCGACAGCGTGAGCGCGTAATGCTCACGCACTGCGAGTCGTAAGTACACACCTCGCGGAAGCTTCACACATCCTGCCGGGCGACACGTGTCGGTGAAACTCGTTGGCTTCAAGGCCACTTTCGACCTCGAGGGACGTGGAGTAACCATCCCGGCAGTGCCCTTCGCACCCTTCCGCTAGACGATCGAAGCGGAACCTGGCCGGATGCGCCGCCGAACGACTTCGGTTCGACCATCTGCGATGCATTGAGCGCGAACGGCTGTGCCGATGGAGGATGAGACATGGCCACACGGGCTCGGCGATTGACATTGCTCTTGGCACTCGCGCTTCTCGCTGGATGCGCCGCACAGTCCCACAGGGTGGGACAAACGGCGCGCGTCCAGTTCGGCGTCGTGAGCGCCGCCAACGAGGTCATGCTCGATTCGGAAGCCGGCAGCGGCGCGATCATCGGCGGCACGTTGGGTCTGACGATGGGCAGCGGCCAATCGACGCCGCGTCGCGCACGGAACTCGATCATCGGAGCAGGTGTCGGCGCCGCGCTCGCGAACGCCGCACAAGGCGATCGCCGCGGCATGTCCTATTCCGTGCGGATGCTGGACGGCTCTTCGGTGACGATCGTGACGGACCAGCGCGAGATCCGTGCGGGCGATTGCGTCGCGATCGAACAGGTGGGCGGCACCTCGAATATTCGACGCGTATCACAGAGCTATTGCGAGCGAACGAATGCGCGCGCA
>JAAYXG010000094.1 GCA_012516015.1 Lysobacteraceae bacterium
CCGCTCGTTCTGAGTTTCGCTGCTCTGCAACGCGAACGCGCTTGGCGCAGATCCGCACGCGAAATCTTCGAGGCGCTGCTCGTGTCGGCGGCCCTCATCGCCATCTGTCTTCACATCTTCGCCTCTCCGACTCCGTACTCGAGCAGCCGCTCCGCACTGCTCTACGCCCCCTTGCCCCTCCTCATCTTGGCGACCGTGCGCTTCGGCCTGGCTGGTGTATGCGGCTCCGTCCTGGTGGTCGGCACTTTGGCCACGTGGGGCGTCGTGCACGATATGGGGCCGTTCGTCTCGCACTCGCCCGTGCAAAACGCATTGGCAACCGTGTCCTTCTTGAACGTCACGTGCATCCCCCTGCTATTGCTCGCATCGGTGCTCGCGGAACGCAAGCGCGCGGCAATTGCACTCGAAAGAAGCCAGAGCCTGCACAACTCCGTGTTGGCCTCCCTCCACGATGCGATCGCAATTCTCGACAGTCGCGGAGTCATCTTGCAAGCCAACGCGTCTTGGCTTGCGGCACCTGAGCATGGCGCCGAGAGCGGCGCTCGCGTGGGCGACAACTATCGCGCCGCCGTTCGGCGTTCGGCAGAACGGGGAGACCCCGCCGCAGCCGCGCTCGCGGAAGCACTGAGCAGCGTGCTCGACGATGCCGGCGCGCAGCGCGAGTTGGAGCTGTCCGTGGAAGCCGCGGACGGCGCTCGGTGGTACGAAGTCTCGATAGAAGCGTTGCAGCATCCTGAACGCGGAGCGGTCATCACGATCAACGACATCACGGCTCGGAAACGCGCTGAAATGGAAGTGCAAGAACAGCAACACCAACTTGCGCACCTCGCACGGGCCGCCATCTTGGGCGAGTTTTCCGGCGCCATTGCGCACGAGATCAGACAGCCCTTGACCGCGATGCTCGCAAACGCCGAAGCGGCAGCGTCGCTGTCGAGCGCCGACAACATCGATCGGGAAGCGATCCAGGAAGCGATCAAGGACATCATTGCGGACAACCTGAGAGCGGCGCAGGTCATTCAACGCGTGCAGTCGATGCTGCGTAAGGCGGAACAGCCGCGCGCTCCGGTCCGGTTGAACGATCTCGTCCGCGACAGTCTCGTGCTGACGCGCGGCGAGCTCATGCGCAATCACGTGTGCGTCAGGCTTGCGCTGAACGAAGGCTCGACCCTCGTGACCGCCGATCGCGTTCAGATCCAGCAGGTCATGCTCAACCTGATTGCGAATGCATGCGACGCGATGGCCTATGTCCCCGAACACGAGCGCACGCTGACGATCGCCACACAGCGTACGCCCTCCTCCATCCAGCTAACCGTCAGCGATAGCGGCGTCGGCATCCCAAACGACCGTTTGGCGAAGATCTTCGAGCCGTTCTTCACGAACAAGACGCACGGACTCGGACTTGGCCTGTCGATCTGCAAGACGATCGTCGCAGCACACGGCGGGCAGCTCTGGGCAGAGAATCTCGAGCGAGGCGCGGCCTTTCATCTCACGCTACCCCTGGAGCCCGAAGAGACCACGGACAACGGCGTCGAAGCGGGATCCGAGTGCTCTGGTGTATGATGTCGACACCCCGAACGATCCGGACCGCATATGCCCGTCGCGAGATGCATGACCGTCGCCGCCGCGCTGCTGCTCGCCGCCGTCGCAGCGCGAGCTGCAGATCCGCAAGCGGGCAAGGCGATCGCACAGGCAAAGTGCGCCCAATGCCATGACGCCGAAGACTGGGAAGGCGAAGACGCCGCTTTGCTCGAAGGCATCATGCGCGACATCGTCGCCGGCAAAGTGCGACACCGCACGCCGATGAAGCTCACACCGACCGAGATAGCGAACATCGCGGCCTACTGGGGAGCGGCGAGCGCACCCAAGCGCCGCTGAGGAATTTGCCGCGCTCGGCAGCCACAAAGAAAAGAACACAGAATCGGCGAGATTGGATCTTCTTCCCTTTTTCTATGTGTTCTTTGTGGCTACTCGTCCTCTTCTTCCGAGCCTGAATCCGCGATCCTCGCGAGCCCGCGTAGCACGAGATCCGATACGACTTCGTAGCTCGATTCGAGCAGAGCCGCAACGCGTTCGCATGCGCCCCCCGTAATGAGAACCTGCGGGCGCGTGCGCAGCGTGCGCTCGATTTCGGTGATCGCGCGCTCGATGAGCGCGGCGAGCGCATGGCGGGCACCTTGGTGGATGGCGCCGAATGTATGGTCTGCAAAGAGGCCGTCAGTCGATTCGGTTTGCGTCGCACGTGCGGCGATATCGCTCGTGTTGCCGAGCAAGCTTGCCACCATGAGCTTGGGTCCAGGCACGATGACACCCCCGAGATGTCGGCCCGTCGCGTCGAGACCATCGACCGTCATCGCCGTTCCGACGCTCACGACACACAGCGCACCCGGTTTCATCGCACGCGCGGCGATCATGGCGAGCCAGCGATCGACGCCGAGCTTTTCGGGATCGCGATAGGCATTCGTTACCCCTGCCGCCCGCGCACTAGCAACCACGAGCTCCGGCTCGACGTTCCACCGAGTGCGCACGGCGTTCACGCACGCCGCCTGGATCTCAGGCCCGCCCACGTTCGCTATCAACACGCGCTCGGGCGTCGCTACGCGCTTCTGCATCTCCTCGAGCAAGCGCGCACGATCTCCTCCCGAATGAGCGAACGCGCTTTGAGCAGACAATGTCCCGTCGCGAAGCTCCGCCCATTTCAAGCGGGTATTGCCGATGTCGATGAGAAGAATCATGGCTGGTGAACGGCGGATGGCGGACGGCGGACGGTGAGAAGATGCTTAATGAGTGAACGGCGCACGGCGGACGGCCACGGACATAGTGAATGTCGGACAGCGGACGACGGACGGTGAAGAAACGCCGAAGGGAGCACGCGATCTTGCGCGACCGATCGCACTCCGATCATTCCGTCACCGTCCGCTGTCCGCTGTCCGCCGTTCACTTTATTCATAGCGGTCCGCCGTTCACCGCGCAGCTCCTGCGCTGCGCACACTGACTTCCCCGGATACGAACCGCTTGAGCTCACCATCCACGTCCACGAGGAGCGCCCCATCGTCGTCGACGCCGCGCGCGACCCCGAACGTCGTTTCGCTCCCCGCCAAGATCTTCACGTTCGCGTGATGGAGCACATCGAGCGCTCGCCATTGCGCCGCGAAGGGCTCGAAGCCGTGCTTCGAGAACGTCTCCAGCATGGCGATGAGCTCTTCGATCAGCGCGGCGATCAGTGCATTGCGTGTCGGCGCGCGCTCGCGAAGGATCTCGTGTGCGTCAGCCACGAGCGCCGCCTGATGCTCGGCAAGCGTCAATCGCGCCGAGGCGGGCATGCGCATATTGATGCCGATACCGATAATCACTTGCGCCGGACCGGCGGACTCACCGCGCATCTCGATGAGAATTCCGCCGAGCTTGCGTCCCCGCCACGTCAGATCGTTCGGCCACTTGAGCCCGACGTCGTGCGCGCCGAAGCGCTCGAGTGCTCGGACCGCCGCGACGCCCACCGCAAGGCTCAATGCGGAGAAGGTCGGCGGCGCTTCCGAGAACTGCCACCCGACGGACAGGCAGATCCCGCTCGCAAACGGCGCGACCCAACTGCGCCCCCGCCGTCCGCGGCCTGCCGTCTGAAGCTCCGCGACACAGACTTGCGCTGTGCCGCCCTCCGGAATCGCGAGGTCCGCAACGTGTCGATTCGTGGAATCGACAGTGAGCAGCACATCGAGACGCTCCACTTTGTCGCGCACCGGCGACGCGAGCGCCTGGCGAATGGCGTCGCGACTCAGCAAATCCACAGCGTGAGGCAGACGGTAGCCTTGACGCGGTATGGATTCGACTTCGATACCGAGATCCCGAAGCGCTTGAACGAGCTTCCAAACTCCGGCACGAGACAGACGCATCTTCCTCGCGATCGTTTGGCCGGAATGAAACGCCCCGTCCGCGAGTAGCGCGAGCAAACGGCGGCGCCGCATTTCGCTCTGCTGTGTACGCGACTTCGCGCGCATGTCACTCGGCGGACGAGCGGGGCTTGAAAAGCCAAAGCCGACGAACACGATTCTCAGTACCTGCTCGCATGCGCACGATATTCGAGCGATGGGTGTAGCAGACGAGCACGGCCATGGCGATACCGAAGGTCAACAGCGCGTCGGAAGTATGGCGTTCGAAGCCGAGCAAGAAGAGCACATACGCAACTGACGCAAGCATCGTGGCGAGACCGACGAAACCGGTCGCCATGACTACGAGCAGCCAAGTACCCAACACGTAAAAGAGCGCTACAGGATCGAGCCCAACCAACACGCCGATCAGGGTTGCAGCACCCTTGCCGCCGCGAAAGCCATACCATACCGGATAGACATGCCCTAGTACGACGGCAGAGGCACAGGCCACGGCCAGCCAATCGCGGGAAATCGCTGGATCGATCGCGATCTGCGGCAACGCCAGATTCGGCAACACACCGGCTGCAATCCAGCCTTTGCCTATATCGATCAACATCACCCACGCCGCGAACGCCGACCCCTGCGTACGGAGCGCATTCGTGCCGCCCGCATTCCCGCTCCCCATCGTGCGAATGTCTACGCCACCGCGCAGCCTGCCGACGATCAAGCTTCCCAGGGCGGAACCAAGCAAATAGGCAATCAGCGTTTTGACGGCAAGTTCGAGCATGGAGGGATGATACAGAAGTCACGAGCCGCCCCGAGGCGGCGATAGAAAGCTGAGGGCGGAAGCCCTGTCGGGCACCGCGGGCTGCAATCAATCAGCCGCCGCCGCGAGGCGATCCGAGTTCATGTTGTCTGAAGGTCAACCGGCGTCGATCTGCGCCTGCTCTGATGGAATGCCGGCCGAATCATAGCCAGGAGAGATCAGCGCGCCAAGGTCCACGGGCGCAGCGCTCTGCACGGACTGCAGCGCCGCAAGCGTGGACAGTGTCGTGTCCAGCAGAACGTCCAGTGCGATCGGCATTGGCGCGCTTCTTTGTACCGCATCGACGAATCCGTTCAGCTCGCCAGCTTGTCCTTTGTCCCGCGAGAGATGCAGGCGAGATTGCCTGTGCTTGTCGAAGAAGGTCAATGTCTCGAAATTGTTCAGCTGAGCGGTCAGTCCGCCGCCGAACACTTCGAGAAGCTCCTTCGGCGCTTTGGATCCGCCCTGGGTGAGATACAGCAAGTTGCCGATGGAGCCATTTGCGTACTGAACCATGACCGCGATGTTCTCGAAATCGTCCGCAATGGCCTTTGACGGTCTCAGCGAGGTTGCACACACGCGCACCGGGTGCGATCCCGTGAGATACGCCATGACGTCGAAGAAGTGTCCCGCCTCGCCCGCA
>JAAYXG010000095.1 GCA_012516015.1 Lysobacteraceae bacterium
GCTTCATGCTCGAGCGAAAGAGGTGGAGGCAGCTCGACCGATCCTGCTATTTGGCCCGGTCACGAGTAGGGACAGGCTGATCAAGAGCGCGGTTGGGATCTTCGGGCGCATTCTCGCGTTAGTAGAGCATGCGTGCGCCTCACTCTTACTCGAACGTCGAGCTTGCCGCCCGGCTCGCCGTCGCGGCATTGGTTTGTGCTCTACTGTCCGCGTGCGACAGCGGCGGGTCGAACGGTGACGATCGATCGCCCCAAGAGAGCGAGCCGCCGCCGCGAGGCACGCTCGTCGAGGATCCACCGCCGCGCATCGATTCTGTTTCGGTCGCAGAGCTCGCGGCGTCGCTCGGCGTCGAGCTCGCAGGTCAGGCGCTGCTCGAGGTCACGGGGCAGCCTGCGTGTCGTGTCGATGTGCACCACATGAAATATCACACCGTGGCGCCCGGAGATGTACCCACGATCGCCTCGGGTGCGCTTTTCGTACCGGCAGGTACGGAGCCGCAGTGCCAGGGCGAGCGACCGATATTGCTGTACGCGCACGGCACGACGACCGAACGTGCGTTCGACATGGCCGATATTCGGAACGAGGATCGGCTCGAAGCGATCTTGATGGTGGCCACGTTTGCAGCGCATGGCTACATCGTCGTTGCGCCGAACTATGTCGGCTACGACATTTCCACCGACGTACACCCATACTTGAACGCGGACCAATCCGCGAAGGACATGATCGATGCGCTTACGGCTGCGCGTGCCGCACTCCCGACCTCGGATGCGCCGACGACGAGCGAGAGTGGGCAGGTGTTCGTGACGGGCTACTCGCAAGGCGGGCACGTCGCCATGGCGACGCACCGTGCAATGGAAGCGGCCGGCATGACGTTGACGGCGTCTGCTCCGATGTCAGGCCCCTACGCGTTGTCCGCGTTTGGCGACGCCGTTTTCTACGGCCAAGTGAACGCGGGCTCACCGATTCATCTCACGATGCTCATTACGGGATATCAAGATGCGTACGGCGATATCTACTCGAGCGCAACGGACGCGTTCGAAGCGCGCTACGCGAGCGGCATCGAAACGCTGCTCCCGAGCACTCAATCGCGTTCGTCGCTATACGAGCAAGGGTTGTTGCCGCAGGATCAATTGTTCAGCATCGAGCCGCCTGATCCGACGTTTGCCGAATACACGCCTGCAACGGAGCCGTCCGAGTTTTCCGACGTGTTCGCGAGAGGGTTCGGTCCGGATCATCTGATCACGAACGCATTCCGTCTTGCATACCTGGAGGATGCGCAAGCGAACCCGGACGGCGCGTTTCCGAATACGACGACGGGCGGTCCGCCCGACGAGCCCGCGCATCCGCTTCGTCGGGCATTCAAGACGAATGATCTTCGCAACTGGACGCCCACATCGCCGATGCTCCTCTGCGGCGGCAACGGCGATCCCACCGTGTTCTATATGAACACGCAGTTCATGCAGGGCTATTGGGCATCGACGTCGGCGCCCGTCACCGTGCTGGATGTGGACGCCGAGCCTGCTGGCGACGACCCGTACGCTGACTACAAACGCGGCTTCGAAGCCCTGAAGGTGCTGTTGGCCGCGCAGGCAGTGGCGGGCGGTGCGGACGACGGCGGCACGGCCGCAGTCCAAGAGGCGTATCACGCGACGCTCGTTGCGCCGTTTTGTTTGGCGGCGGTGCGATCGTACTTCGAGTCGTACGTACCGTGACGACTCGTGACTCGCGGTCGCAGGAGACGGCGCCCGTCCGGTGTTAGACAGCGGCGCCGACCAGCGCCGCCGTGTGGAGTGCTGTCGTATCGTAAACGGGCATGGACACCGTGTCCGGCTGGATCAGCATGCAGATCTCGGTGCATCCGAGGATCACACAATCCGCGCCGTCAGCGGCTGAATCTGCAATCAGACGTTTGGCGGTTTGCTCGGATGTCCCCGTGACGATCCCTTTGCACAATTCATCGAAGATGATCGCATGCAGAGCGATGCGATCGTCTGCGGGCGGAACCATCGGCCGCAAATTCGCAGCTTCGAGCCGCTCGACAAAGAAGCGATCCTCCATCGTGAAGCGGGTCGCAAGCAACAGCGGCCGATCGCGTCCATCCGCGCGTAGCGCGGCGATCAGCGGATCGACGATGTGAAGAAACGGAATGCGAATGGACGCTGTAATCTGCGCAGCACACTTGTGCATCGTGTTCGTCGAGAGCGCGATGAGGTCTGCGCCCGCCCCTTCTAGGCGCACTGCTTCCGACGCGAGCAGCTCGCCTGCTTCGTCCCAACGCGCCTCGCGCTGCATCGTCGCGATCGGCGCGAAATCGAGCGAAGACAATAATATGCGTGCGGAATGCAGCCCGCCGAGCCGCTGCTGTACGCCGCGGTTCAAGTGCTCGTAATAGAGCCGAGTGCTCTCCCAGCTCATCCCGCCGATGAGACCGATCGTTTTCATATAGACGGCGATTCCCTCCCCCGCGCCGCGGGGGAGGGTTTTAGGGGGGGCAGCGAAGAAGACATTCCTCGTTTCTAGGAGTCTTCCCGCCTAGGATGTCCCGCTTCGCTCATTCGGGCTTGCGGAACTTCAACGTCATGCGATCCGACTCGCCGATCGCTTCCATCTGCTTGCGCAGCTCCGGATCATCGCGGCTCGTCGCGAGCGTCGGCGGCAGGCGCCAGACGACATCCTCCTCGGTCGGCTGATCCTTGGGATTCGCGTTGATCTCGCTCGAGCCGATGAGCTCGAAGCCCGCCTTCTCGAACGCGGCGACGACGGCGGATTGCTTGACGTAACCCGCATCGCCC
>JAAYXG010000096.1 GCA_012516015.1 Lysobacteraceae bacterium
AGCGCCGCGGTCAATTGAACGAAGCGGAGCGACTCTACGCGGAAAGTCTAGGCATCTACCGGCTCCACGAGCTCGATCGAACGTCGGCGGCGGCATCGGTCGTGAACGAGCTGGCGAATTTGCACTCGTACCGCGGCAACTTTGCCGAAGCGGGACGGCTCTATCGAACGGCTCTCGACATCGACCGCGATGCGCTCGGACGGGATCATCCCCAAGTCGCGATGCACCTGCACAATCTCGCTGTGATGATGCATTTGCAGGGCGAGCTCGCGCAGGCAGAGCCGTTGTACGCGGAATCGACGGAGCTCCTCCGAAATATCCTCGGGGAAACGCATCCGGAGACGCTCGATGCGTTGAACAATTTCGGTCGTTTCCTGCATCGCAAGGGCGATCTCGATCGTGCCGAAGCCGTGCTCGCGAGCACGTTGCGCGCAAATCGAGCCGCGCGCGGCGAAACGCACGCATTCGTCGGCCACGATCTCGTGAGTCTCGCACTCGTGCGCATCGATAAGGGAGAGTACGACGCGGCCGAGCAGGATCTGCAAGCGGCGCTCGACATCTACGGCGAGGCGCTTCCGGCCGAACATCCCTACGTCGCATCGGCGCTCGCGAGCATCGGACGCATACAGCTCGAACGCGGCGAGATCGGCGCGGCGGAGGCGACGGTACGACGAGCCGTCGATATGGCGCTCAAGTTCCTGCCCCCGGACAGCGCGCAAATCGCGGTTGCGAACAGCGTGCTCGGCAGGGCGCTCCTCGCGAGCGGACGCGCAGAGGAGGCAGCGCCGCTTCTTCGCGACAGCTTACCGATCCTGCAGCGATCTCAGGGCACGGACGCCGCGATCACCGTGCGCGCTCGGTTGGCCCTCGAACAGCTTGCCCGTCGAGAACGAGTCAGCCACTAATGCAAGCCCAACGCCACGGTTGACGGCCAGAGGGCGTCTTTCCTTACCGCCAACGGTCAACTCTCAACCCGCCGAATAAGGCCACTGAACCTCAGTCGGACCGACCGTTGAGGAACATCCTATAGGCGGGATTGTCGGTCTCTTCCGCGTACACGTACTTGAGCTCGCGTACGTGCAAATCGAAGTCCACGCTTTCCTGCGGCGGGATCTGAATGCCGGCGAGCACGCGACCGTAGTCGGAACCGTGGTTGCGATAGTGAAACAGCGTGATGTTCCATTGAGTGCCGATCGCATGCAGGAACTTGAGCAGCGCGCCCGGTCGCTCGGGAAACTCGAAGCGGAATAGCCGTTCGTTCGCGAGCCCTTGCGCGTGGCCGCCGACCATGTAGCGCACGTGCAGCTTCGCCATCTCGTTGTCGCTCATGTCGACGACCGGATAGCCCGCCTGCTTCAGCATGCCGATGACGGCTTCCTTTTCCTTCTGTCCGTCCGAAAGCGCGAGGCCGACGAACAGCTGCGCCGTGGACGCATCGCTGTAACGGTAATTGAACTCGGTGACGCCGCGGCGTCCGAGCGCCTCGCAGAATCGCAGAAAGCTCCCCTTTTGCTCGGGAATCTCGACGGCGATCAGCGCTTCGCGCTGCCCGCCGATGTCGGAGCGCTCCGCGATGTGACGCAAACGGTCGAAATTCACGTTCGCGCCGCAGTTCACGGAGACGAAGGTCTTGTCGCGGCACTGCTCGCGCGCAACGTAGCGCTTGATTCCCGCGACCGGCAATGCGCCTGCGGGCTCGACGATCGTGCGATTGTCTTCGAAGATGTCTTGGACCGCGGCACAAATCTCGTCCGTGCTCACCGTGATCACCTCATCGACGACCTCGCGGGCGATGCGGAAGGGCTCTTCTCCCACACGGCGTACCGCCACGCCGTCCGCGAAAATACCCACACGCTCGAGCGTCACGCGCGAGCCGGTCTGGAGCGAGCGATACATTGCATCGGCATCATCGGGCTCGACGCCGATGATGCGGATCTTCGGGAAGAGATACTTCACGTACGCGCCGATGCCGGCAACCAATCCCCCGCCGCCGATGGCGATGAAGATCGCATCGATCTTGTCGCCCGAGTACTGGCGCAGAATCTCCATTCCGATCGTGCCCTGTCCGGCAATGACGTCCGGATCGTCGAATGGATGGATGAAAGTGAGCTGCTTATCTCGGGCGACGGCGAGCGCGTGCTCGTACGCCTGATCGTAGTCGTCGCCGTGAAGCACGGCTTCGCCGCCGAGATCGATGACGGCTTGGACCTTGATCCGAGGCGTCGTACGCGGCATCACGATCGTCGCCGGGATGCCGCGGCGTCTGGCGGCAAGCGCGACACCTTGAGCGTGATTGCCGGCTGACGCACAGATCACGCCCCGCTTCGCCGCCGTCTCGGAAAGGTGCGCAATCTTGTTGTACGCGCCGCGCAGCTTGAAAGAGAACACGGGCTGCATGTCTTCGCGCTTGAACAAGACTTGATTGCCGATACGGCGGCTCAAGCGCGGAGCGGGCTCGAGCGGAGACTCGATGGCGACGTCGTAGACGCGCGCCTTCAGGATGCGTTCGAGGTAGTGGTGGGGCATCGATGCGGTTTGGCTGAGTTACGGTCGACGGGTGGACGGTTGACCAGCAGGAGTAAGTGTCTTTCTGGCCGTCAACGGTCAACCGGCAACCGGCAACCGACAACCCGAGAACATTACGGTAGCAGGAAACGGGCTCGAAGGTCTGCCGATTGTATTGGGCAACTGCAATAATGCGGGGCCAATGACCGACAAGATTCCTGCCGACCCCATGACCTTCCCTTTGACCCGCCGCGATCTGTTGATGGGCGCGGCGACGGCCGCGTCGCTCGGCGCGGCTACCGCTCTTGCTCAAAACGGCGCGATTCCCTCGTCGTCGCGCGAGCTGTGGCAATGGGTCAGGACCCAGCCCGTGCTGGACCCTCAATTCGCCTATCTCGATGTGGCCAGTGCGGGACCGACCTTGCGGGCCGCCATGGCGAACGAATACCGAGCCCGCGATACGCAAAGCTTCGGCCTCGCTTCGA
>JAAYXG010000097.1 GCA_012516015.1 Lysobacteraceae bacterium
ACGATGTCGGGCATTTCGCCCCGTCGACGGAGCGCATTTGCGGTGAACGCGGGAACGATGCGCCCGCCGATGATCGTGACGAGGATGAGCACGAAATCGATCGCAAGCGTCATCGTGCGCGACGCCAACAGCACATCGCCCTTCTTGAGCGCGACGAGGAACGCGGCATCGACGAGCCAGAGCACGGCGAGCACGGCGAGCATGGGCATGTTGCGATTTTGGCTGCGCACGAGCGGCGGTAAGAGCAGCGCTGCGAGCAGTGCGAGCATCGACAGCTCGGCCAGCGCCGTCACCCAGAATGGGACGGTGCCAATGGTTGCCATTGCGATACGGCCGACCAGCCATGCGGCAACGAGCATACGAAGCGGCGTGCCGGCAAAGCCGCGCGCGCCGGTCCAACTCGGCACCGCGGTGAGCAGGAATCCCGCGATTGCCGCAGTGACGAAGCCATAGAGCATCTCGTGCGCGTGCCAGTACATCGGGGGCAGCGCGCCGAACGTCGTCGGCGAATGCGCGTAGAAGTAGAGCCAGATCGGCACGATGGCCATGGCGTAGACGCCTGCGAGTAGAAAAAACGGGCGGAAACCGTAGTCGAACAGGGCGAAGCGGCGCGCTGGCGGCGCATCGTCGATCGTCGTGTAAAGCGTGCTCATGATCTTCTGCGCGGCCCCTTTTGGTTCCGGCTGCGGCAAGTACTGACGTGCTGACCTGGGAATGATGGGCTTTCGTTCGAGACCCGCGCCTTGATCTAAATCAAGGCGCTGACGCACGATCCAGAATCCAGGATGAAATTCGCAGATGGGCGCGGAACAATGCGAAATGCGCGACACGTGATGACTTCGTACCGCCACTTCATCGTGGGGACGAAGCATAAATGGAATGCACAAGCGGTGAGCAGCGGCTTGCCGCCTGCGAAACGGGCCGCACGCGCTCTACTCTTCCACCGCGCCTACATCGACGCTTATCTCAAGGCCAAGCGCGCGGTATTTGCGGGCGAGGAGCTTGTGGACGCTTGAACATGGGCGTGGGGCTTGGGTCAGAGATGCAAGACGAAGCTTGGGTCGCGCGTGACGGAAATGGTCACGGTGCTCTGGCCGTCAACCGTCAACCAGAAGCCTTGATGATTGCCATGGGGAGCGATGCGAATCCGGCTGCGGGATAGAGCGCTCTGACAGGCTGCTTATCGGAGATCAGCGTGAGTTGCTCGATGCGACTCAACAGCTCTTCCAAGAACACGCGCAGCTCGAGCCGTGCGAGCGGAGCACCCGGGCATTTGTGAATGCCGGCGCCGTAGAGCAGGTTGAGCGCGGGATCTCGGTCGAGACGAAACTCGTCGGGGTCGCCGAAGATCTGCTCGTCGCGATTCGCGGAGGCCCACATCAGTGCGATGCGTTCGCCCGCCTCGATCGACCGTCCGCCGACCTCGACCGATGTCTTCGCGATTCGGCGCGCCGCCACCAGCGGTGCATCGATCCGCAGGATCTCGTCGATCGCGACGAGTAGTTGTTTCCTGTTTCGCCGAAGCTGCGCTTGTAATGCGGCGTGCCGCGCCAGGTAATGCATGAGGATGCCGATGGAGGCGGAAATCGTTGCAAGCTCGCCCACGGTCCAATTGCGCAGGATGCTGACGATCTCCTCGTCGCTCAGTGCACGCCCGTGCACGGACTCCCTCAACAATTGGCTCGTGACATCGGTGGGCGCCGTATCGCGTGCCCTGCGACGAGCCGCCAACACCTCTCGGATGTGACTATCGAACTCCATGGCGACCGCAGCCATCGCAGCACGGTTTCTGCTGCGCGTTGCCGCGTGATTCTTGCGCACCCAATCGCGCAAAGGCGCATGCAGGTCAACCGACCAGCCCAAGAATGCACACTGCGCTTGGAGCGCGAAGTCCTCGGCAAGCTGCGACATGACTTCGATCTCGCCGCTCGGCAGTCGATCGATCAGCTCTGCCGCGATCGTCCGACACCGTGGCTCTAACGGCTCCATGCGTGCGGGCGCGAAGTACGGCTCGATGATCCGGCGATACGCGGTGTGTTCCGGGGGGTCCATGCCGTTCGGCACGGAGCGATGCGCGGAGACGGCGTTGCTGAACGTTGCGGGATCCTCCAGCGCTCGCATCACGTCGTCGTGGCGAAAGAGGGACCAACCGAGCTCGCCATGCGCGACCGGACAGCGCCGGCGCAGTTCATCGTAGAGCTCGATCTGATCTTGGCTCGTGTCTGCCGGGAATGGATCCCACTCGATAACTTCCGACTCCGACATCGTCCTTCCTTCGTGAATGTATGGGACGGGTAGGCGCTAACGCTCGTGTAGACGTTAGACGTCAGAAGCCTTGCGCGCTCCGCATTACGAGCGATAGCGATCCGGCGTCCGCACGTCTACCCGCTTACACGGGCGTCGACCGCGTGTAGACGTCAGAAGCGGCGGCGAGCGCCTCGTCCGCGCAAGCGCACATGCGGGTTCGCCTGGATGGAGCGCGAGATGAGCTTTCCGTTCGCGTCGACGACGAGATGCGCTCGCAGGCGACCGTGAAAGAATGTGAGACGGTAGCGCCCGGCATCTTCGTCGATCCCGCGCTCGCATCGGCTCGTGATTCTGCCTTTTCGCATGAGGGGCTGAACGATCGCCGGCTCGATGCCGAGGCTCTCCGCAATCAGCGCGGCATCCACACTGAACGTTTCGCCGTCGAAATCGATTCTGCTATGACTCGAAGTGACCATGTTCGACTCCCGCGGCTGATCACGAGTCGAAGTATCTGCCTCGCCGCACACGCCCGCGCTGATCTAGGTCAATGAGAGTTGGCGGTCGACAGTTGACAGTCGACAGCCAGAAAAGAAGAGTTCCTCTCCTCTTGCGCTTGAAATGTGAACTGGATACCTCGAATGAACGATTTACTTCCTCGACTTACTTACGTGCTGTGCGCGTCACTCATGCTCGTGTCGTGCGGCTCAGGATCGCGGTCCGACCGGGCGTCCGACGATGTTGCGTTCAGTACGCTACCCGCTCAGTTCTACGAGCCTGGGTTGGGCGATTTGATGAGCGTGCTGCAGCTCAGGCACGCGAAGCTGTGGTATGCGGCAGAGGCCGATAACTGGCCGCTCGTCGATTTCGAATTGCACGAGATCGAAGAGACCTTCGAGCGCATCGCGCGCTGGCATCCCGAAGAACACGGCATGCCGGTCGCGCCTGCCCTAGAAGGCTATATGCGCGCGGCCCACGAGGCGCTCGAGACGAGCGCGGCAAACGAGGATCGTGCCGGGTTCGAGGCCGCGTTCGATCTATTCACTGCAGGCTGCAATGCGTGCCACCGAGCCATGAAGCATGGATTCATCGTCATCCAGCGACCCACCCGCGAGCCTGTGACCAACCAGCGCTGGGCACTGCAGGTTGACGGTTGACAGCCAGAGAAGACCGCCCCTGAGACGGGAATAGCGAGACGTGTCCGCTAACGAATGGCTGTTCTGGCTGTCGACGGTGAGCTGTCGACTGTAAGCTCGACCGCCACACAGCCTCAGGCTTGATCTACATCAAGACGCGCCGCGTCGTAAGCGGCTCTAATCGAGGCATGCACACCAACGCTCTCCCCTCGCCCGCTGCGACAGTGTCGGCGCGACGATCCTCGTATACGCTCGAAGACATCGTCGCGTGCGGCGAAGGCGAGCTATTCGGTCCGAACACGCCGCGGCTGCCGATCGGGCAGATGCGCATGCTCGATCGAATCACTTGGATCTCCGACTCGGGTGGTGCCTACGGCCACGGCGAGCTGCGTGCCGAGCTCGATATCGATCCGTCTCTCTGGTTCTTCCAGTGTCACTTTCGCGGCGATCCCGTCATGCCGGGCTGCCTCGGGCTCGATGCGATGTGGCAGCTCATCGGCTTCTTCCTAGCTTGGAAGGGATTCAAAGGACTGGGGCGGGCGCTCGGTGTGGGCGAGGTGAAGTTCGTCGGTCAGGTGCTGCCATCGGTGCGGCGGGTCACCTATCGCATCGACATCAAGCGCATCATTGCACGCAAGCTCGTGATGGTGCTCGGCGACGGCGCGCTCGATGCGGACGGTCGCCAAATCTACAGCGCGCAGGGTCTTCGCGTCGGCTTGTTCGACGGGGCGAATCTAACGGCGGCATTCGCCTGATGCGTAGAGTCGTCGTGACCGGCATGGGCATCGTCTCATGCCTAGGCAATGATCTCGATGCGGTGTCAGAGGCCCTCGCAGAGGGTCGATCAGGCATCCGCGCTGCACCGACGTATACGGAGCTCGGGCTGCGCAGTCAGATCGCGGGTACGCCCGAGATTGCACTCGACGAGCACATCGATCGGCGTGATCTGCGCTTCATGGGCGATGCCGCGGCGTATACCGCCATCGCAATGATGCAAGCCATCGCCGACAGCGGCCTGACGGCAGCGGAGATCAGCAACCCGCGCACGGGACTCATCGCCGGCAGCGGCGGCGCATCGTCGGCGAATATCGTCGAAGCGGCGGACCTGCTGCGTCAGCGCGGCATACGCAAAGTCGGGGCAACCCGTGTGCCGCGTACGATGAGCAGCACGATCGCCGCCTGCCTCGCGACGACCTTTCACATCAAAGGCGTCAGCTACTCGATCACATCCGCTTGCGCCACGAGCGCGCATTGCATCGGCGCAGCCGCGGAGCAGATCCGCTGGGGTAATCAGGATGTCGTGTTCTGCGGCGGCGGCGAAGAAGAGCATTGGTCGCTCGCTGCCTTGTTCGACGCGATGGGCGCGCTCTCGAGCGCGCGAAACGCAACGCCCGCGGCGGCCTCCCGTCCTTATGACGCGAACCGAGACGGTTTCGTGATCGCCGGAGGCGGCGGCATGCTCGTCCTCGAGTCGCTCGAGCACGCGCGGGCGCGCGGCGCGCGCATCTACGCCGAGCTCGTCGGCTACGGCGTGACCGCAGACGGTGCAGATATGGTGCAACCGTCCGGCGAAGGTGCCGTGCGCTGCATGCGTCAGGCACTCGAGCACGTGAACGGTGCGATCGACTATCTGAACACGCACGGCACCTCGACGCCGCTCGGCGACATCATCGAACTGCGAGCGGTACGCGAAGTATTCGGTGCGAGTATCCCGGCGATCTCGTCGACGAAATCGCTGTCCGGGCATTCGCTCGGCGCCGCGGGCGTCCATGAAGCCATCTACAGCTTGCTGATGATGCGCGACGGCTTTCTCGCCGCTTCCGCGAACCTCGACGATCCCGACCCGGATGTCTCCGGCTTTCCCATCATCCGAAGCACGCGCGCGGTGCGCCCGTCGATCGTCATGTCGAACAGCTTCGGATTCGGCGGCACGAACGCGACGCTCGTCTTTCAGGCGATTTGATTGTCGGCCCGTGAGATGCGCATTGCGCGAGTTCGTTGTCGAA
>JAAYXG010000098.1 GCA_012516015.1 Lysobacteraceae bacterium
ACGCCGCGATAGCCGGGAATGTCGCGCAGCACGGCGAAGCTCTCGTTGTATGCCTTCAGGAAATCATCCAGCTTGTTCGCATCGATCTGAAAATACTCCTTGAACCACGCCGACTCCGACGGATAGGGATCCAGATTCAGACCGTCGGCGTCCGCTCCGCCGGAAGCGGTCCCTTCCTTGACAGGAAGACCTGTCGTGACGAGATGAAAGCGTTCTTCCCAAACGTTGGCAGCGAGCGGGTAGACAGTCTCGGCCAGATGCTCGGTAAGCGTCTTGCCGGAACGCTTGCTCGCATAGACTTTCTCCATGTTCGAGCGGAACCGGTCCGCATCTTCCCAGCTCTGCAGACTGTGGGCGATCACGATGTTGTGCGTGCGACGCAGGAGATTGCCGATGTTGACGACGCGTCCGGTGAAAATCTTGCCGTCCAGTTGCACGCCATAGTGCGGCACGAACATTCTTTCGCCGAACAGGACGGGACGGTCCGGATGCTCCGGATCGGGAATGTTCGTCAGCACCGTGTAGCCGCGGTAGCCGGGCACTTTGCGTGCGAGCGAATAGACTTCCCTTCGATACGTCTCGACGAACTCATCGACTTTGTCGGGCAAGACATCCCAATATTCTTCGACCCAGGCGGCGGGCCCAGGCCGCAATACCTTCGCTCGCCTTTGCGCTTCGGCTAGCGATTTTTCAGTGACCGTGTATTTGCCCTGCCCAGGCAGCGGCGCTCGAGCTTGCGCAACGACGGCGAAGCTCAGGCCGACGTAGAAGCACGTCAGCATTTGGAGCGCGCGTAGCAGAACATTTCCTCTCATGCGGAGTCTCCTCGGATTGATCTCGCCTCGTTGTAGTTTGCTATGCAGCGATGCGCCGGCAGGCGTTCGCTTCGGGCCCGAGAACGGGGTTGGCTCAGACTTCCACGAGCTCCATCAGGGCTCCCGCGGGTCCGTGCATCACTGCCACGCGTCGTCCCTTGAACGGTTCGATGACATTCTCGATCGGCGTGCTGAGATACTTATCCTGCAGCTTGTCGAATGCGGAGCATTCGAACGTCACCATCGCGACGCCCGGAGGCAGACCTTGGCCCACACGAGCGCGAGGTTGACCGTTCTCGCCCTTGAACTGGTCCACTTCGATCTTGCAGCCGTCGTTGAGCGGTACTACCGCGAGTTCGACCGTGGGCAGCTTGCGGATCGGGCTCGGCTTGCTGCCGAACGTCGTGCGATAGAAGTCGAGCGCCTTGGGCAGGTCGGGCACCGTCTCCACCGTCATGAAGCAGCGACCCACGAACGATTTCGCGACCGCGAGGTCAGGACGTCGCTCCTTGATCCACGTGAGATTCAACTTCTCGCCGGCTGGGCCGATCGCGCCCATCGCAAGCAGGTATGGATACGTCGGAACCTCTCGAGGCGGTCGTGTGATCGTGAACGGGGAGTCCTTCAGACGCTCGTAGAGCTCCGGGGTGTTTTGCACGGTGATCTCCGCGCCGTTCCAACCCCACGATTTCGTCGGATCGTAGTTGGCGGGCGTTGCTTGCTCAACGAAGCGCAGGTAGAACGGCTCCTCGCTGGCCGGCCCTAGGATGATGTAGCGAGCTCCCTGCAACGCCGGCGCACCCCAACTCTTGGCGATCGCGGCCGACAGTTTGCCGCGCTCGACGAGCCGGTACTCCATGAACTTCGTCCAAGCGGCTTCCACGGCGGGCAGATCGGTCGCCGTGATCGTGACTGCGCGAATTGCGCCAAGCGTGGACTCGGCCGTCTCGGCCATTGCATCGGACCAGCGCGCGCCGAGCGGAAGAAGCAGGCCCGCCGCCGCGCCTTGAATCAGGTCTCTGCGAGTCAATGACATCGGAATCTCACTCCCCCACGGGCGCAGGCCACCGACGTGGAGCTTATCGTCGCCTCATGGCTTGTCAATACTTGGTTATCTTAGTCATCGATATTGACTAG
>JAAYXG010000099.1 GCA_012516015.1 Lysobacteraceae bacterium
AAGCTCGAGCCCGTATAAAGACACCAATCTTCGCGTCATTTCGATCGTCCTTCGGACCGTTGACATCGGGGTCGACCTCGCGTCGCTGAGAAGATGGGGGCCAGCGGCTGACCTAGCCCGGTAGGCGGCGGCTCAGGCGAGCTTTTGGCGCAATAGTTGTCTCAATGCGCGGTCGCGCCCGGCGCTCGAGCTTGCGTTGATCGTGCAGTGCCCAAGTTTCCGGTTAGGCCTAGGTTCTTTACCGTAGCTGTGAAAGTGTACGCCCGGCACTTGCAGAATGTTCCGGAGAGAGGGGATCCGACCAATGAAGTTGACCATCGCCGAATGACCGATCGGCCGCGTACTGCCGAGCGGCAGGCCCAAGATGGCCCGGAGGTGGTTTTCGAACTGGCTGGTTTCGGCCCCTTCGATCGTCCAGTTTCCCGAATTGTGCACGCGTGGGGCCATCTCGTTCGCGATGAGTCGGCCGCGTTTGACGAAGAACTCGACGGTGAGCACCCCCGCATAGTCGAAATGCTTCATCAAGCGCGTGAGATGCCGCTCCGCTTGCTTTTGCAACGGTGCGTTGCGGTACGGCGCGATGGAATGGCGCAGGATACCCGCCTGGTGCGTGTTCCAAGACAAAGGATAAAACCGCGTCTCTCCGCTCGTGCTGCGGACGCCGATGAGCGAGACCTCGCGGCTGAAATCTACAAATCCCTCGTAAATCAGCGGAACCGAACCGAGCGTTCGCCATGCGATCTTCAAGTCGCTCCGCTTGCGTACGAAGTACTGGCCGCGGCCGTCGTAGCCGAGCCGGCGTGTCTTCAATACGCCTGGAATGTCTATCTTCGCGGCTGCCCGTTCGAGGTCCTCGAAGCTGTCGACGGGCGCGAACGGCGGCGTCGGAATCTTCAGCTTCGAGAACAGCGTCTTCTCGGTCAGGCGGTCCTGCGATGCGCCGAGCGCCTCCACGGGGGGCAAGAACGGTTTGCGCGCGGCGATGTTGCGCACGGCCGTTTCGGGCACGTTCTCCACATCGAACGTCACGACGTCGACGCAGTCCGCGAGCTCCGCGAGTCGCTCGGCATCGTCGAATGCACCGGGAATGATGCGACCGACTTGCGCACCCGGCGCGTCCTCGCTGCGGTCGAGGAACACGAAGCGAAGGCCGAGCGGATAACCTGCCAGGGCCAGCATCCTTCCGAGCTGACCCGCGCCGACGATGCCGATCCTCATGAGCGTGTCGAGAGTGTCGGATCGCTTGGATCGGGGTGAGCCAAAACCGATGCCGTTTGCGCGGCTCTGAACTCATCGAGCGCGACGCGAGTCTCTTCATACTTGTTCGCCAAGATCGCCGCGGCGAGCAGGGCGGCGTTCGTCGCGCCCGCAGCGCCGATCGCCAGCGTTCCGACGGGAATGCCAGCAGGCATCTGCACGATCGAGAGGAGCGAGTCCAGGCCGTTCAGCGCCTTCGATTGCACGGGCACACCCAGCACCGGCAACGAGGTTTTCGCCGCGACCATGCCGGGTAAGTGGGCCGCGCCGCCGGCGCCTGCGATGATGACCTCGAGGCCGCGTTCGCGTGCGCTCGAGGCATATTCGAACAGCAGATCGGGCGTGCGATGAGCCGAAACGACCCGAATCTCGTGCGGAACACGAAGCCGCTTCAGCGTATCGGCAGCCGGTTGGAGGGTATCCCAATCCGACTTCGATCCCATGATGATGCCGACGAGGGGTTTCATCCGGGAATTGTAGCGTAGATGACCGCCCGCGGGCGCGAATCGCCGCCGCAGCCGGTCCGAGTAGCTTCTAGTTCGTCTCCGGGCGGCTATCGAGCGCATCGCGAAGCACGCGAAACAGCTCCCGTGCGGCCCGGGGCGGAGCATTCCGGGCGCGCTCGCCGCGAGCGCGATCGAGCAGCTCGCCAATGACTTGTCTATCGAGCGACGCGGGTGCCTCGGCAAATAGCGCCTCCAGAGCAGCGGGCCCGTCGCGAAGCAGGCGATCGCGCCATTGCTCGATGCGTCGAAAGCGCAGCGCCTCGGCACGCTCTCGCTCGCGCCTGGCGTTCAGGGCCGCCCGAATAGGCTCTGCGTCGATCTTACGCATGAGCTTGCCGATATATTGCTTCTGGCGATAGAGACCGCCATGCGCCGTAATGCGCCGCGCCAGCAAGACGGCGTCGCGCAGCGTCTCGGGCAACGGCAAGGCGTCGAGCTCCGCTTGAGGCAGATCGATCAGCTCCTCGCCAAGCGCCTGTAATTCGTCGCTGCGGCGTTTGCGCTCGCTCTTGCTGGGACGCTCGTCGTGGTCATCGCTCATGACGGCGATTGTAGCCGGGTCGCGCCGGGATCGAACCACGGAGAAACGAAGGCGTTTTCTGACTTCTCACGCCGCTCCTCGGCAAGCGCTAGAATGGCACGCATGCAAACCCCAGCACGCCCATCCGGCTCCAACCAGCTCACTCATTCTCAGCGCGATCTCGAGAAGCTCGTCGCCTTCGCGATCGATGAAGCAAAGCGCTTGGGCGCGACGGACGTCGAAGTGGGCGTCAGCGTGGATACCGGATTGTCCGTCACGGCACGTCTCGGCGAAGTGGAAACGCTCGAGTATCAGCGCGACCGCGGCATGGGTGTGACCGTATATCGCGGCAAGCGCAAAGGGTCGGCGAGCACGGCAGACCTGAGCGAGCGTGCGCTCAAGGAGACGGTCGCGAAGGCGTACAGCATCGCCGGCTTCACCGCGGAGGATGAATGCGCGGGGCCGCCGGATCCCGATACGATCGCTCGCGACCCGCCCGATTTGGATCTATGTCACCCCTGGTCGATCGAGCCGGACGAAGCTCGCGAGATTGCGGTCGCGTGCGAGGCGGCAGCACTGAACGTCGATAAGCGCATCGGCAATTCCGAGGGGGCGACATTGTCCACACACCACGGCGTGCGGGTGTTCGGCAATTCGGTCGGCTTCCTGGGCGGATACGCAAGCAGCTTGCATAGCCTGAGCTGTGTCGTCGTCGCGCAGGAAAACGGCGAGATGCAGCGCGACTATTGGTACAGCTCGGTACGCGATTGGAAGGAGCTCGAAGATGCGGAGAGCATCGGCCGGCAGGCGGCGACGCGAGCACTGCGGCGTCTGAACGCGCGTAAGCTCGCGACGACGACGGCGCCCGTCCTATTCGTGCCCGAGATCGCGCGCGGCTTGTTCGGGCACTTCCTCGGCGCGATCCGCGGCGCCAGCCAGTATCGGCGCGCTTCGTTCTTGCTCGGAGCAGCGGGCCAGCACGTCTTTCCCGAGTGGATGCAGATCTCCGAGCGGCCGCATATTCCCAAGGGGCTCGGCAGCGCGCCGTTCGACAGCGAAGGAGTCGCCACGAAGGATCGCGAGCTCGTCGATCGCGGCGTGCTGACGGGTTATGTGCTGAGCACGTATTCGGCGCGCAAGCTCGGCTTGAAGACCACTGGCAACGCGGGCGGCGTCCACAATCTGATCGTGGCGCCTGGCGACGATGACTTCGAGGCGCTCGTGCGCAAGATGGAACGTGGCCTCGTCGTGACGGAGCTGATGGGGCAGGGCGTGAACGGCGTGACGGGCGACTATTCGCGAGGCGCCGCAGGGTTCTGGGTGGAGAATGGCGCGATCGCCTATCCCGTCCACGAGATCACGATCGCCGGTAATCTCAAGGACATGTTCAAAGCAATCGTCGCGGTCGGCAACGATGTCGATGCGCGAGGCGGCATCAGAACGGGGTCGGTGCTGATCGAGAAGATGACGATTGCAGGGGAATAGGTCACTTGGCTTCATCAGCCAACTGCTTCACCGTCTTCCCCTTCAATGCCTCCTTCAGGGCACGCTCGGCTTCGCGCGCGGCATCGACCGCGGGCGCGATGTCGCGGATCTTACCCAAGCGGGGGCCGGTGGTGTCTTGGCGTACGGCCTCGATGACGTCGGCAAGCTCGATCGTCTCCGGGTCGCGCGCGGGTACCCAAGTCTCGTCTTCGGCGAGCAGCAGCAGCCCTTTGCGCTCGAGCGCGGTGACGATGGGGCCGATTGCGGCGCCAGGTAGATCGAGATGTTCGGCCAATGCGTTGATCGTCCAACGCCGCTGCGCGTCGCGAAAGTCGCACACGATCAGGTACATGATCGACAAGGCGACGCGCTCGCGCAGGCTCGCGTTCAACTGAATCTCCGCTCGTCCGGGACGCAAGTACTGCGGATTCTGCACGTAGAACGACAGTTGTGCGCCGAGCAGCAGCACCAGCCAGGAAACATAAAGCCAGAGGAGCGCCACGATTGCGATCGCGAAGCTCGCGTAGATGATTACGGTGCGCGTCGATCCTGCGACGAACGAGGTGAAAACGATGCCCGCCGCCGCCCAGAGCGCGCCGGCGAACAGCCCGCCCGTCAGCGCCGCACGCAGTCGTACCGAACAGTTCGGGATGAATGCGTACATGAACGTGAAGACGCCCGCGACGAGCAGATAAGGGGCGAGCGAACCGAGCACGACGAGCATCGTGCCGAATGGCTCGTAGGTCGCGATCTTCTGCATCAGGGAAGTGTTGCGAAATGCGGCCAGCAACCCGAAGGCGGCAACGCTGGCAGCAGGCCCGATAACGATCACGCTCAAGTATTCGCTGAATCGCCTCGCGAAGCTCCGCGGCTGCTCGACGCGCCAGATGAAATTGAAGCTCTCCTCGACCTTCTGCACCATCGAGATGACCGTGTAGAGGAGGAAAGCGAACCCGATCGAGCCGAGCACCGTGCCGCGGACATTGTTGACGAGATCCATCACGCGCGCGGTGAGCTCGTAGGCGCGGTCGGTACCGAGCGGTTCGAGAAAGCTGAACAGCACCGGCTCGAGATCCTCGTGGTAGCCGAGACCCTTGAGCACGGAGAAGGACAGCGCGAGCAAAGGGACGATCGAGAGCAGCGTCGTGTAAACGAGGCTCATTGCGCGCAGCGTGAGTTGTCCGCGCGCGATGTCCCTGATGAGCGCATAAGGGTAGCGCAGGAGCTGCGCGACCTTCCAAAGTGGCCTGCCGATCAACGAATCGGGCGGTTCGAACAGCCAGTTTTCTAGGCGCGCGGCGAACGGTTGGAGCATGCCTACTCAGCCTGACATGGGCCGCGCGCGGCGGCAAGTTGCTTGGGACGTGTCATGAATGAGATGTAGCGTCCGAACGGCCGACGCCGCCCGTCACACTTTACACGATGCACGTGAAGCTTCCGTCACTCTCCCGAGAGAGTGAAGTAGAAGGTCGCGCCCAGGTTCGGCTTCGCATCCACCCATACTCGGCCGCCGTGCCGCGCGATGATGCGCTGTACGGTGACGAGTCCGATTCCGGTGCCTGGGAACTCCGATTCCGGGTGCAGCCGCTGGAAAGGTGCGAATAGCTTGCCCGCGTAACGCATGTCGAATCCCACCCCGTTGTCCTGGACGTAATACACGAGACCCTCCGTTGATTCTTCAACACCAACGGTCACCCTTGCGGGGTTTGCGTGCGCCGTGTACTTCCACGCATTGTCGAGCAGGTTCTCCATCGCGATGCGCAACAGACGGATATCGCCGTGCACGTCCATGTCGGGCGCGATGACGAGCTCGACCTCGCGATCGGGGTAGCGCTCGCGCACCGCCGCCGCGGCTTCGGCTGCGATCTGGGACAAGCTCGCAGGCCGCGCGTTGAGCTCCGCCCGACTGATGCGAGACAAGCCGAGCAGATCCTCGATCAAGTTGGACATGCGCTGGCTGGCTTCGTGAATGCGCTGCAGGTAGTGCAGCGATTTGTCGTCGAGCCCTGCGGGCGCGGATTCGCGCAGGATCTGGCTGAAGCCCGACAGGCTGCGCAGCGGCGCACGCAAGTCGTGCGATACGGCATAGGCGAACGATTCGAGCTCGCGATTCGCGGCTTCGAGCTGTTGGGTCCGCTGGGCAACGCGAGCTTCCAGCTCGGCATTCATGCGCTGCACCTCGGTTTGGGATCGGAGCAACTCGTTCACGGCGAGCTCATCGCGCTGTTGGTGGCGCCGCAGGAGCACATAGAGCAATACGGAGGAGCCGATCACGAACAGCCAGCCTTTGGCGGTCTGGATCTGGCCCATGCGTTCCGGCGGCACGCTCAGCCAATCGAGCAGCCTGTCGCCGAAGAATATCCAGCAGAATCCGAACGCAAAGTAGATGAGAGCGATTCGCGCGGGAACGTATTGGGACGACTCGGCAGCATCGCCGTTCGTGGGTAGGTCAGTCTGCGAGAGCGAAGGGCGCTTATCGTTCATCTCAGGCTGTAGGCTTCAGAGAGTCGGCTGTGCCGAAGCGACATGGATGGCGCGCGGTCGCCTGTTCTTACAATCGATCCATTCCTTCCGGCTATGACGTAGAGCCTACAGTTTTCAGCCTCTCGAGCTCTAGCCGGTCAAGCGCTCGAGCGCCTCGGCGTACTTGGCGGCCGTTCGCTCGATGATGTCTTGCGGCAGCCTCGGTCCGGGTGCCCGCTTGTTCCAGTCCAACGTCTCGAGATAGTCGCGCACGAACTGCTTGTCGAAGCTTGGCGGGCTCGTACCGACACGGTAGGTATCCACGGGCCAGAATCGCGAGGAGTCGGGCGTCAATGCTTCGTCGATCAGCGTGAGGCGGCCGGCTTCG
>JAAYXG010000100.1 GCA_012516015.1 Lysobacteraceae bacterium
GATGACGCGCCATCCGGTCACGGGCGCAATCTGGTCGGCGGAGCACGGGCCTGCCGGTGGCGACGAAATCAATATCGTGCGTAAGGGGCTCAACTACGGTTGGCCTTTGGTCAGCCACGGCCGGCACTACGATGGCAGAGCGGTCGGCGACAGTCCGTATCGAGAGGGCATCGAGCCGCCGATCCATCACTACACGCCTTCGATCGGCATCTCGCAGATCGAGTTCTACGACGGAGATAAATTCCCGGACTGGCGGGGCCAGCTCCTCGTGGCGAGCTTAGGGCAGCAAGAGCTGCATCTGGTGCAGCTTCGCGACTCGGAAGTCGTGAGCGACCGAGTGTTGTTCAAGGGGTTCGGTCGTATTCGCGACGTGGTCGTCGGACCCGACGGCTATCCGTACGTCGTGCTGAATCAGTTCTCCGCTGGCGTGTATCGGTTACGCAGGGTTGACGGTTGACCCTTGCATCTCACGGGCCGACCTACATGGAACATTGCCCGGCCGACCTACAGCTCAAAGCCTGCAAACAGCACCGAGGCAATCACCAGCGCGACCACCAAGTTGAAGAGCGCCGCCGTGCCGAACACGAGGACCGGCCGCCACCCTTCCGCCATCAGCTTCGTGACGCGGAACTCGAGCCCGATGCTCACGAACGCGGCGATGAGGAAGTAAGTGCGCAGCGTGTTGACGGCTTTGATGTTGGCGGCATCGCCGCCGGATTGCAGATAAAGCGTCGCGATCACCGATGCGAGGATGAAGCCGATTACGAATTTGGGGAAGCGATCCCAAAGGTCGCGGCCAACGCTGCTCGTCGAGCTCGTTTGCTTCTTCTCGACGTAGACGGTGAAGTAGACCGTCAGCGCGACGGCGACGATTCCCATCATGACGTTCTGCGCCGACTTGACGATCGCGGCGATCTGCAGTGCGTCTTCGCCGACGATCGCGCCGGCGGCGGCCACCGCCGCGGTCGTGTCGATGTTGCCGCCGATCCAGGCACCGGCAACGGGCCCGGAAAGTCCGAGGACTTCCGCAATCCATGGGAGGATGAAGATCGACGGCAGTGCGAACAGAATGACGAGCGTCGCCGTGTACGCGATCTGTTCTTTGCTCGCGCGTACCGCACCCGCGGCAGCGATTGCCGCGCTCACGCCGCAGATCGACACCGACGTCGCGAGTAGAGCGCGCAGCGTGTCGGCGATCTTCAGGCGGCCGGCCAGCCACCAGGTGAAGGAGAATACGGCGCAGACGAGAATGAGCGCTTGCAGGACGCCGCGGCTGCCCGCTTTCGCGATGATGTGCAGGTGAACGGAGGCGCCGAGCAGCACGATACCGGTCTTGATGAAAAATTCCGTGCGAAATGCGGCGGCGACCTTTTCGCGAATGCCGAGCAGCCCGATGACGCCGCTTCCGAGCAGACCGAGCGCGATCGCATACACGGGAAACTCGACGGACTTGATCCACCCGCCGTCCACCCAGATGGGTATGTGCTTCTCCAGGAAGCGTGTGACCCACGACAGTCCCAGCACGAACGCGAGACCGACAGCGAGCCACGGTAGCGACACCTTCGACGCGGTCTCCTCGCTCACATGCGGGAGCGTGCTCGATTCGGTCGCCATTACCACAACACTGCGTTGGGAACGAAA
>JAAYXG010000101.1 GCA_012516015.1 Lysobacteraceae bacterium
CATGCAACACGGGCCTTCCTACATCCCTGTAGGTCGGAATTTATTCGGACACAAAAAGGTCGGAATGAATTCCGACCTACAACGGAAGATTCCGCGAGAGCCGCTTCACAATTTGAACGATCGTTCAAATTCGTTTCCTTCCTTGTGACCCGCTGGGGCGCGTGCGCCTTGCAACGGTCGCTAACATCGTGCTCGGTTCATCCGAAACTCGGCCGTGCCCGGCCGCGCTCGATCCCTCGGCCACATGTTCTGCATCCGAAAACTCATTCGTCGCACGCGCCGCCCGCTCGAGGAGCTCACCGAGGCGACACATCGTGTCGCTGCGGGGGACTATCACAGTCGGGTGACACCGACGGGCGATGAGGAACTGCGCGGCCTTGCGGTCGCCTTCAATGGCATGACGGAACAGATCGGGCGTCGGTTCGAGACGCTCGCGGTCCTCTCGAAGCTCGATCGGCATATCCTCAAGTCATCCGAGCTCGAGGAGATCGTACAAGCGGTCTTGAAGCATGCGCGCGATATGCTTCCTTGCGAGCTCCTGGCCGTGCTCGTCTTCGACGAGAATTGCGCGGACGTCGCCCGCCTTCATGTCGCCCGGTACGCAGAGGAAGTCATCACGTGCGAGACTCGCGTGGAGGTTCCAGCGGCGCTAGGCTCGCTGCTCGACACATGCGAGCCGATCGTCGAGTTGCAAGCGGGCGATGCGGCCTTCGAGTCCGTGCGGGATCTCATCTCGGATTGGCGCGCCGACCGCCGCTTCGGCGTGCTGCCGATTCGAACCGACAAGGGCGTCCAAGGCGCCGTCGCCATCGCATATTCGACTCCGAATGCCTCCGATCGAGCGTCGCTCGACTTCGCGCTCGGCCTTGCCGAGCGCCTGGCTGTCGCGATCAGCAACGCGGACCGACGGCATGCGCTCGTGCGCCAGGCACACTACGATGGACTGACGGGCCTGCCGAACCGCGTGCTGTTCAAGGATCGCCTCGCGCAACGCATTGCGCATGGGCAGCGATCGCGCAAGCAGTTCGCGCTTCTCTTCATCGACCTCGATCGGTTCAAGAACATCAACGATTCGTTCGGCCATACTTCGGGCGACGAGCTGCTGAAAGGCGTTGCGGCACGATTCGCGGAAGAGCTGTCCGAAATGGATACGATCGCGCGCCTTGGAGGCGATGAATTTACGATCATCACGTCGGATATCGATTCGGCCGCGGATGCCGCGAATGCTGCTCAGACCGTCCTTTCCGCGCTCGCGCGTCCGGTGCTGCTCGGCGATATCGAGCACTTCGTCTCGGCCTCGATCGGCATCGCGGTATATCCGCAGGACGGCGTGACGACCGATATTCTGCTGCGCAATGCGGATATCGCCATGTATCGTGCCAAAGCGGCCGGAGCCGGACGGTTCGCCTACTACGAGGAGGCGATGAACCGCGAAGCGATGGAGCGCGTCGAGCTCGAGAGCGAGCTGCGTCAGGCGCTCGCGCGCGATGAGCTGTCGGTCGTTTATCAACCTCGCATCGACCTGCGCACCGGCGCGATCATCGGCGTCGAAGCCCTGAGCCGCTGGCATCACCCGCGATTCGGCATGGTGCCGCCGGGCCGCTTCATTCGCGTCGCCGAGGACTCGGGGCTCATCATTGCAATCGGCGATCGGGTGCTACGCGAGATCTGCAGTCGGTATCACTACTGGCGGCGCGCCGGCATCGAGGTGCGACGCCTCGCGTATAACGTGTCGGTACGCCAGCTTCAGGCGCCGGGATTCACGAAGACGCTGCGCGAAATCGTCGAGCGCACGCGCATCCCGCGCGGTGTGCTCGAGATCGAGATCACCGAGTCCGTATTGGCGACGGATATCGACTATCTCACCGCGGTGCTCGAGGAGTTGAGCGCGATGGGCGTAAAGGTCGCGATCGACGACTTCGGCACCGGCTACTCGTCCCTGAGCTATCTGCGTTCGCTGCCGATCGATGCGCTCAAGATCGACAAGTCGTTCCTGCCGCCGCCAGGCGAGCGAACCTCGGCGGCTCTCTGCGAGGCGATCATCGCGATGAGCCGCGCGTTGAACGTCGTGCCGATCGCCGAAGGCGTCGAGTCGCCCGAGCAAGCGGCATTCTTGCTCGCCAACGGGTGCGAGATCGCACAAGGGTTCTATTTCTCGCGGCCCGTCTCGGCTGAAGACATCGTGAGGCGGTACGGCCGCGAGGCGTACAGCGAAGAGCTCGGACGCGGCGCGGTCGGGTGAGCCGATATCCGACGGCCAAGACGAGCGCGCTGTTGCGCGCGCGCGATAGAGCGCGCGAGCGTTCGCGCTTCCCTACGGCCTCATAATCGCTTTCTGCTCTCATCGAGCAGCGGCCCGATGAGGTCGAGCGGAAGCGGAAAAACGATCGTGGAGCTTTTCTCGGACGAGATATCCGAGAGGGTCTGAAGATAGCGCAGCTGCATCGCGCGCGGATCGGCGCCCAGCGCTTGCGCCGCTTCGACAAGCATTGCGGAAGCCTGCTTCTCACCTTCCGCGTGAATGACCTTGGCGCGCCTGGTTCGCTCGGCTTCCGCCTGTTTCGCCATCGCACGAATCATGGTGTCGTCCAAATCCACGTGCTTGATTTCCACGTTCGACACTTTGATGCCCCAGGCATCCGTCGCCTGATCGAGGATGCGCTGGATATCCATGTTGAGCTTGTCTCTCTGCGACAGCATCTCGTCCAGCTCGTGCTGGCCGAGCACCGAACGCAGCGTCGTCTGCGCGAGTTGGCTGGTCGCCTCGAACGGATTCGCGACTTGAATGATGGCGCGCTCGGGGTCGACCACACGGAAATAGACGACGGCATTGACCTTCACGGACACGTTGTCGCGGGAAATGACATCCTGCGTCGGCACGTCGAGCACGATGACTCGTAGGTCGACCTTGACGGCGCGCTGAACCAACGGAATGACGAGTATGAGCCCAGGCCCCTTCGTCCCCGTGTAGCGGCCGAGCGTGAAGATCACGCCGCGCTCGTACTCGTTCATGATCCGAATCGCCGAGAGCAGGATGAAGATGAGAATGACGACTGCGACGATTAGGTACATGACTGTCCTCTTAGAAAGTTCACGATTGACAGTTGACAGTTGACGACCAGAGAAGAGGGAGCATTTTCCTACAGGTTGGTCATTGGCAGTTCAGGGTTGAGATCAGATTGAAGAGGCGATCTGCGATCTGCTCATTTCTGGCCGTCAACCGTCAAGTTTCCGCTGGAGCGACATGCAACACGAGCCCGTCGACTGCGGTGACGCGCAGCACCTGACCTTCTCTTACCGGCGCGCTCGAGATCGCGTTCCAGATTTCACCGTGCATGCGCACGCGACCCTCGCGCTCGAAATCGCTCAGCGCCACGACCCGTGTGGAAAGGATCTGCTCCACGCCGGTCGCCACCGGGCGGCGCCGCGAACGCGCGAAGTACATGACCATGCCCAGCATCGCGATTCCGCCTGCCGCCGCGATGCCGCCGATCAGGGAGCGCGCGATCTGAAATCCAGGCACCTCGCTGTCCATGAGGATGACCGAACCGATCACGAACGCGATGATGCCGCCGAGTCCGAGCGCGCCGAAGCTCGGCGCGAACGCTTCCGCGATGATGAGCGAGACCCCGAGCACCATGAGCGCGAGCCCCGCGTAATTCACGGACAGCACTTGGAAGGCATAGAGCGCTAGCAGCAAGCAGATGCCCCCTACGACGCCCGGCAAGATCGCGCCCGGGTTGTATCCCTCTAGGAGCAATCCGTAGACACCGATGAGCATCAGCAAGTAGGCAACATTCGGGTTCGTGATCACCGACAGGAGCTGAGTGCGCCAGTCGATCTCGATACGCTCGATGCCGAGCCCGGAAGTTGCGAGCTGGATCTGGCCGGTGCTGACCTTGACGGTGCGGCCGTCGATTTGTTGCATAAGATCGTCGATATCTTCCGCCACGACATCGATGACGTTCTGCTCGAGCGCGGCACGCGCGGACAAGCTCGCCGCGCTTCGCACCGCGCTTTCCGCCCACTCGGCGTTGCGACCTCGCAGCTCGGCCAGACCGCGGATATAGGCGATGGAATCGTTGATCGCCTTGC
>JAAYXG010000102.1 GCA_012516015.1 Lysobacteraceae bacterium
TCCGCGCTCGACGGCGACAACGGCTGGCCGCTATTGCACGACGCCGACTACGGCGCCGGACAGTTTCAAGTGCTCACGATTCCCGAGAACTTCGCGGATCTTTATCACTACCCGGAGGCGCCGCTGAATGCGATTCGACGCACGCTGACGGACCATCTTCCCGTCGTGCTCGAAGCACCGTCGAAGGTGAGCCTCTTCGTCTACGATAACGGCACGTTTGTCGTGCACAACTTCCGCGACGAATCCGTTCGCGCGACTGTCGTGCTGGACGAGTCCGCGGTGCGACTGGAAGAGCTCGGAACGAAAGCGACGCTACGCCTCGCGGATCGCCGCGGCAGCGCAGGCCGCGACAAACCGTCGGTCGTGATCGGGCGCTACGCGGAGGTCGATTTGCCGCCGCATTCTTTCCGCGCGTTCCGGCGGGCTCGCTAAGAACTCTTATTTTAAATGCTCATTCCACATCCAGCGCAGGATGTCGGGTAGCAGCACGCCGCCGTGCTCGTCGGAGTGCACGCCTTCGCCCCAGACGTGGCGCACTTTATAGCGTGGACCGGGTAGGCTCTTGCGGTCGGCTTCGGCATTCGCCCAATTGAACGCAGCGAGCATCTGCTGGTTCGCGAGGAACCAGTTGCCGTGCTCGTTATCGAGGTCGTTGGATCCGTCTTGCAGGAAGATCTGGATCGGACGAATCGGGCTCTTGCGAATCAAGGTCGGATAAAGATCGCCGCCCGGCACGAGCGGCTGACCGTAGGCGGCGGGTCGATAGCCGATGGAGACATAGCTGCCGATCAAGCTGATGACCTTGCGAAAGACGTCCGGGCGATGCCATGCGACGGTGAAAGCGCAGATCGCGCCGCTGCTCGTGCCGCCGATCACGCGCTGTTCGGGATCGTCCGTGAGCCGATAGCGCTTTGCGACTTCCGGCAGCATCTCGTCGATCAGGAAGCGTGCGTACGTGTCATCGAGGGAGTCGTATTCCTGCGCCCGATGATTCGGATTGCTCATGCCGAGCGTGTCCGGATAGCGATCGGCAAGATGGCCCGGCGTGATGAAGATGCCGATCGTCACCGGCATCTCGCCTCGGTGAATGAGGTTCTCCATGACAGTGGGGACGCGAAGACTGCCTTGTGGGTTCGTCGCGCGCTGCCCGTCTTGGAAGACGAGCACGCTTGCCGGCTGGTCCGGCGTGTACTGCGCCGGCACGAAGATCCAGTAGCGTCTCACCGTCCCCTCGATGATGCGGCTCTTGAACTCGAACGGACCTTCCAAACGCCCGCGCGGCACGTCCGGTTGCGGCAAAGAGTCGGCCGTGAGCTCGTAGCGAACGGGCGGCTCGTCCGCAGCGGCCGCCCCGCCGTCGGTCATGAACAGAATCGCCGCTCCGGCGAGGCTCGAAAGGGCTCGGTACATGGGATCTCCGTTGTTATGGTTCTTGCGATCGCGTCAGCTTCGAAAGCTTACGGCTCCGACGCATGAGACTCAATTGCCGTACGGCGCTCGCGAACGGGACGCATCCGCCGGCCAGCCGCCTAGCACGGCGTCATCCGGAAGAATGACTCGGCGTGCTTCGCGAGAGTACTCTTCGTCTTACTCCGCACCTCCCGAGCTCCTTCTTGGCACCAAAACCGCACGTTTGAACTTCAAGCGCGCGGGAACGTTTCGGAAGCAAGGCGCCTCTTCTCGGCGCGATCGATGAGCGTTTGCAGGTGACTTCATGAACGCACGCGAACTTGCGGCTGCCGCGGATGCCGACCGGCCGCTCGATTGCATCGTCATCGGTGCGGGGCCGGCAGGACTCACGGCAGCGATTTACCTGCTTCGATACCGCCTGCACATTGCGATCGTGGATCGCGGGGGAAGCCGCGCGACTTTGATCCCGCGCTCTCACAACTATCCCGGCTTCCCGGATGGCGTGCCCGGGCACGAGCTGTTGGAGCGGCTGCGCGAGCAGGTTCGACGCTACGGCGGCGAGATCACGCACGATGAAGTGCGGTCGCTGCGCAAGCGCGATGAGGGCGATTTCGAGGCTCACATGAGCGGCGGCACGATCGTCGCTCGCAAAGCGTTGTTGGCCACGGGCATAGAGGACGAGCAGCCCTCGCTCCCCAATCTCTTCGATCTCATCAAGAAAGGCCATGTTCGGCTCTGTCCGGTATGCGACGGTTTCGAGGTCATCGACAAGCACGTGTGCGTGCTCGGCCCGCCGAAGAAGGCGGCAGCGAAGAGCTTGTTCTTACGATCGTTCACCCCGAAGCTCTCGGTGTTGCCCATCGCGAGCGGACCGGAGTGCGATACGGAAGAGCTCGGCAAGCTCGCCGACGCAAATATCGAGTATGTGTCCGAGTGCGTCGTCGATGTGCGCGCCGACGGCGATGATCTGATCGCAGTGCTCGCCGGCGGCCGAGAAATCCGAATGGATGTGCTCTATCCGGCGCTCGGCGGCGACGTGCGCTCCCAGCTTGCGCGATCGCTCGGCGCAGAATGTAACGAGCTCGGATACGTCAAGACGGACGATCATCAACGGACGTGCGTGGCCGGACTGTATGCCGCTGGAGACGTCGTGAACGAACTCAATCAGATCTGCGTGGCGACAGGGCACGCGGCGATTGCGGCAACCGATATCTACAACAAGCTGCGCGAGGAAGAGCGACGGAGTCTCTGAGCCGGCAACGGCCGCTTCTTACAAGGTGTCGCCATTCCCCTGCATATTGGTTGCGCACGGCGCTTGTTCGTACTTTGACCGCGTCGCAGGAACCCGTGCCGGGCAGTGCGCGTTGCACTCGGTCATTCTCAGGGGGTAGATCGGCTGCGACAGCAATGCAAACACGCGCAGCCAGGACGGGATAGACAGCATGCAGATATTCGTGACGGGTGCGACAGGTTTCATTGGAGCTCACTTCGTCGAGTGCGCACTCGAAGCGGGGCATTCCGTCACGGGCTTGTATCGTTCGGATGCCGCGCGACAGAAGCCCATCATCGATCACTTGTGCAAGCTGGGTGCGGTTCTCCATCGCGGAGACATACTCGATCCCGATTCGCTTGCCGAGGGCGTTCGCGGGGCGGATTGCGTCTGTCATTTTGCGGCGGCGTTCAGGGAGTCGGGTGCCGACGAGTCATACTTCGAGAAAATGAACGTGCA
>JAAYXG010000008.1 GCA_012516015.1 Lysobacteraceae bacterium
AGATATGGGGATCGAAGACGAAGAACTCAAGCGTGGGAGGATCGTAGCTCACGAGCAGGATCAGCGCCGTTGCGACCATCAGCTTATCCGCGACCGGATCCAGAAATGCGCCGAGCGCCGAGGTTTGTCCGAGCTTGCGCGCCAGATATCCGTCGAGCGAGTCCGTGAGCGCAGCGAGAATGAACACGATCGCCGCGGCGGGATTCGACCAGCCGTACGGCAGATAGAAGAGCACGACGACGAGCGGAATCATGATGATTCGCGCGACGGTCAAGACATTTGCGATCGGGAAGGTCACGCGTCGATTGTAGCGTAGCCCGCCGTGCGGTCGACCGTCGGAGCTGCGTGCGCAAAGAATCCCGTTTCTCGGCGCTTCGCTAGACAGTCCGTGTGCGCGCTGCGCCTCTGGCCGTCAAGCCGTCACGCGCGTCTACGCGTGCAACGTCTCGTAGATCGCCTCTGCGAGCTTGCGGCTGATGCCGCGTACTTTCGCGAGGTCATCGACGCCCGCGCGCGCGACACCTTGTAGACCGCCGAACTGCTTCAGCAGCTCGCGGCGGCGGCGAGGACCGAGGCCGGGCACCGTTTCCAGGATCGATTGCGTACGGGCCTTGGCTCGACGCTGACGATGCCCGGTGATCGCGAATCGATGCGCCTCGTCGCGCACGCGCTGGATGAGCAGCAGCGCGGGCGAATCGGGCGGAAGCACGATGGGCGTGTCTCGCTCGGGTACGAAGATCCGTTCCTGTCCCGGGCGACGATCGGCACCCTTTGCGACGCCTGCAACACGCAATCCTTCGATCCCGAGCTCCTGCATAACCTTGGTCGCCTCCGCGAGCTGACCTGGGCCGCCATCGATCAGCAACAAATCCGGCATCGGCGCCTCGCCCTTCTTGATGCGCGCGTAGCGGCGCGAGAGCGCCTGCCTGAGCGCGCCGTAGTCATCGCCCGGCGCCAAACCTTCGATATTGAAACGCCGATAGTCGCTCTTGATTGCGCCTTCCGGCCCGAATACGACGCACGAAGCGACGGTGCGCTCGCCCATCGTGTGGCTCACGTCGAAGCATTCGATTCGCTGCGGCGGCTGTGCGAGCTCGAACGTCTCGGCGAGCGCCTGCAATTGCTCGGTGCTCGTGGCTTGCGTCGCCCGTCGCATCTTGAGACCGAGCTCCGCGTTCTGACGCGCCATCTCGAGCCAGCGCGCGCGCACGCCACGCACGCCGGAGCGGATCCGCACGGATCGTTCCATTCTCTCCGAGAGCGTCGCTTCGAGAAGATCGGCATCCTCGATCGGCTGGTTGATCAGAATCTCATTGGGCGCGTCGCGCCCGAGGTAGTACTGCGCGAGAAATCCGCTCAACAGCTCCCCAGCCTCCGCAAGACCGGGCCGCGGGAAGAAATTCGTGCTGCCGAGATTGCGCCCGCCGCGCACGAAAACGATCGATACACAATGATCGCTTCCGTGCGAGACGAGCGCGACCGCATCGATGTCCTCCGACGCATTCCTCGTGACGGACTGCGTCGAGTGAATCGCCTTGATGCCGTTGATCTGATCGCGCAAGCGCGCGGCCCGCTCGAATTCGAGCTTCTGCGACGCCTCTTCCATACGCGCCGCAAGCTCATCGATGAGCTCGGCCCCGCGCCCCTCGAGCACCTTGATCGCATCATTGACGTCTTGCCGATAGTCTTTCGGCGAAATCAGACGCACGCACGGCGCCGAGC
>JAAYXG010000103.1 GCA_012516015.1 Lysobacteraceae bacterium
AGTAGCTTACGCTTTATCGTCGCCGCGTTCTCCGGCCCCATCCTGATAAGCAACTTCTGACCCGCCGAGCGGCCTTCGAGCGAGGGGTCCGCGTACTCGTAGAACATGCCGGGTTGCGTGAGCTCGATCGGGCCGCGCACGTCCGGCGTCTCGAGCAGGTGATCGATCACTTCGACGAACCGGTCGTTGAAGTAGCCGTCGGGATAGCCGAGCTCGACATACGATTGCTGGAACAACGGGTAATAGCGACGATACAGCGATGCAAGTTGGGCGGTATCGGCTTTCTCCAGCAAACCTACGAGCGGCGCGTAGCGGGCGAAGTTCTTCTCGTCCAAGGTGATGACCGTGTCCGAATTGACCATCAGCTCTCCGCTCATCGGCTTCAACGGCCACATCTGCACGGCCGTTTTCTTGCGCGGCAGATTGTCGATCGTCACGACCGTATGACGAATGATGTTCTTCGGAACGAGATACTGCTCGACCGCGCTGCCGAACGCTCGTATCAGCGATTCTTCGAGCGGCGCATCGCTTTCCTCGAGCGCCGGCAGGGGCTGCTCCGGTTCGGCCGGCGTCTCGAGCGGATGCTGAATCGCCGGCTCCGGAGTGACCGCTTCAGGTTCCGTTTGAGCCTGCGGCTCGGGCGCCGGTTCCTTCTGCCGATATCCCAAATAGAGCGCCGCACCGAGCGCTAAGGCGACCGCGACCGGGATCGCATACCACACCCACTTTTTCGTCTCTTCGTTCACAGCCAAACCCCCTGGCACTCCATGAGCGCCTGCGTCGGTACGCTTGCAAGCGGCCTAGAATGGTCTCGGCCCAGCCAAGACGCAAGCCGGCCCGAATGGCGTCGGCGCATTCGACGTCCTTCAGGTCGCACGATTGCAATCCTTCACTCGAAGACATACGAGCAGGCGCACGAGTTCCTTGCGACCGAGGCGGATCGCCTCGCAGGCGAGGTGCATTCCGTAGACAATAGCTCTTTCCGGCAGAGTCACACACGAATGAGGGCCGTTCCCGTGCATTTCGATCGTTGCAGCCATCGCGAGCACATCGGCATGGCATGCGCAGCGCTCGTGTGGATTCTCGGCGCGGTCGCGACAGCTCCCGCCGCCGCCGCACCGCTCGTGCTGGAGGAGTGCCGCCTGCAAAGCGGCAGCGGAAGCGTAGCGGCCCGTTGCGGAACGTTCGAGGTGCCGGAGAACCGTGCGATGCCGGACGGTCCGCGCGTGAGCCTGCACGTCGCTGTCGTGCCCGCTCTCAGAACGGAAGCCGAGCCCGACGCGCTGTTCGTGCTGAGCGGCGGGCCGGGGCAAGCAGCAAGCGATTTCTACGTCGCGATGGCGCATGCGTTCGCACGCATTCGCCGCGATCGCGATATCGTCGTGCTCGATCAGCGCGGTACGGGACGCTCGAACAAACTGAGCTGCCCGTTGCCGGACGATGCCGCTTTGATCGAAGTCGATTCGTCGCGCATTCAGGGCTACACGAAGGACTGCCTTGCATCGCTTTCGGGCGATCCGCGCTTCTACACGACGAGCGTTGCCGTGCGCGATCTCGAGGACATCCGCGCGGCGCTCGGCTATGAACAGATCGATCTGTACGGCGTCTCGTACGGCACGCGCGTTGCGCAGCACTATCTCAAGCGTTATCCGGCGCGCGTTCGAGCGATGGTGCTCGATGGCGTCGTGCCGCCTGAGCTCGCGCTCGGCCCGCACATTCCTCTCGAAGCCCAGCGTGCGCTCGATGCGATCTTCGGCCGCTGCGCGGCGAGCGCCGCATGCAACGAAGCGTTCCCGTCGCTGCGCGAGGAGTTCGCTGCGCTGAGACGCCGGCTCCAGCAGTCGCCCATGGAGATCACGCTCGCCGACCCTCTCACCGCCGCGCCGCTCGAAGTGCGTTTGAGCAGCGCGGAGTTGAGCAGCGCCGTTCGTTTGCTGAGCTACAGCGATGAAGCGGCGTCGACGTTGCCGCTGCTCATCCACGAAGCGCAGGTCGTCGGGCGACCGCAAGCGCTCGCGGCGCAGTACGAGATCATCAAACGCGACATGCAGGATCAGCTTGCCTATGGGATGCATTTCAGCATCGTGTGCAGCGAGGACGCGCCTCGCTGGACCGGAGAGGAAGTTTCCGCGGAAGCGCTCGAAGCGACCTACATCGGCGCGGATTTCATGGCAGTGATGAGCGCGATCTGCGAGGTGTGGCCGCGAGGCCCCGTCGACGAAGATTTCTCGGAGCCCGCGCGCAGCGACGTGCCCGTGCTCGTCTTGTCAGGTGAAAACGATCCGGTGACACCGCGCGCTTACGGCGCGGAGATTCTGCGAGGACTGCCGAACAGCTTGCATCTGGTCCTCTCGGGGCAAGGCCACGGTCAGCTCGCGGTCGGCTGCGTGCCGCGGATCGTCGCGCGGTTCATCTCGACTGCATCGATCGACGGGCTCGGCGAAGAATGCGTAAAGTCCGTTCGCCCCATGCCATTCATGATCTCGAGCACGGGCCCCGCGCCATGATCGTGGTCGAGAACGTCAGCCGCTCGTTCGGTCCGGTGCGCGCGGTGGACGACATCTCGTTCGTCGCGAACGACGGGCGTATCACGGGCCTGCTCGGTCACAACGGCGCGGGGAAGTCGACGACCCTTCGCATCCTGAGCACGGTGTTGCGGGCGGATTCGGGACGTGCGCTCGTGGATGGTCACGACTGCGCGCGCGATTCGCTCGCCGTGCGCCGATCGCTCGGCGTTCTACCGCATGCGAGCGGTCTGTACGCAACGCTGACGGGCCGCGAGAACATTCGCTACTACGGGCGACTTCACGGAATGCGTGGCGCGCCGCTCGAAAGTGCCATCGAGGAGCTCGTCGAGCGCCTCGGCCTCGGAGCGGTCGTCGATCGCCGCGCGAAAGGCTATTCGCAAGGCGAGCGATTGAAGGTTGCCCTCGCCCGCGCGCTCATTCATCGCCCGCGCACGGTCATCTTGGACGAACCGACGAACGGCCTCGACGTGAACGCCGTGCGTATGTTGCGCGAGCTGTTGCGCGAGCTGCGCGCTTCCGGGCGCTGCATCCTGTTCTCGAGCCACGTCATGCAAGAAGTTGCGGCGCTTTGCGATCACATCGTGATCATCTCGGGCGGGCGCGTCGTCGTCAGCGGCACGCCGGGCGAGATACTCGAGCACACAGGCGCCACCGATCTCGAAGAAGCTTTCGTGCGGGCGGCCGATGCGGAGCGCGCCGAGTGATGAGCGCCGTTGCGACCGTCTTTCGCAAGGAAGTGCTCGAGAACATTCGCGATCATCGGGTGATTCTCTCGGCCTTCTTCTTCGGGGTTCTGCTCGCGCCTATCATCTTCGCGCTCACCGCGAACATTACGTCCAAGCGGGTCGCGCAAACGCAGGAGGAGCCGCTCGAGATCTCGGTGTCGGGCGCCGATCGCGCGCCGAATCTGCTCGCGTTCTTCGAAGAGAATGGCGCCATCGCCAAGCGCGTCGAGTTGTCCGCCGACGAGGCCATGCGCGCCGTGCGCAGCGGTGCGGAAGAGCTCGTGTTGATCGTGCCCGAAGATTATCCGTCTCGGTTGCGAGCGGGCGAGCCGGCGCCGATCGAGCTCGTCGTCGATACGGCCAATACGCACACCTCGGGCAATGCCGAACGCGCGCGCCGACTGCTCGAGGGCTACAGCCGGCAGCTCGCCGCTTTGCGTTTGCTCGTGCGTGGCATCGATCCGGATGTGATTCGGCCGATCGCGGTGCAGACGTTGGATGTCGCGACGCCCGCGGGACGTGCGGCATTGTTCCTTGGGATGCTGACCTATTTTTGCTTCATGTCGATGCTGGTCGGCGGCTTTTATCTCGCGATCGATACGACCGCTGGCGAACGCGAGCGAGGTTCGCTCGAGCCGCTTCTCTCTCTGCCGGTGAGCCGAGCCTCGCTCATCGTGGGCAAGATGCTCGCAACGTCGTCGTTCATGGCGGTCTCGCTCCTGCTGACGCTCGTGACATTCGGCATCGTCCTGCGCTTCATACCGCTCGAGCGCTTCGGTATGTCGGCCAACTTCGGTTGGGAGGTCGTGGCAGGCATCTTCGCCGTCATGGTCGCGTTCGTGCCGCTCGGGGCGGCGTTGATGACCGTCGTCGCCTCGTTCACGCGCAGCAATCGCGAAGCGCAGTCTTGGCTCTCGGTCGTGCTGTTCGTTCCGCTCGCGCCGATCCTGTACGCGCAGTTGAGCGGCACGAAGGCAAGCGCCGCACTCATGTTCGTGCCGAGCTTGAGCCAGCACTTGCTCGGAACGAATCTCTTGCGCGGCGACTCGATCCCGCCGCTGCACTTCGTCATCTCCGCCGGTACGACGCTCGCATTGGGCGTGCTGCTCGCGCTGCTTGCAGTTCGTCTCTATGAGCGAGAGGCGATTCTCGGATAGCACCGTCAATCGCGCGCGCACGATGAATGCGATCGCAGACATGTCGTGCACGCACGACATTTTGCGGGCGACTCTTCGTTTCGGTTAACTCCCCGATGCCACACGAGATGACACTTCTCGGCGCGCGAGCGACGCTCGGGCGACGGTCGACGCAGGGAACGCGTCAGGCACAACCGTGATCCTCGTGCAGGTGAACGCTTCTCGCGCTCGAACGCGAAGAAGAATTGCTTGCAGTGTTTTGCAAAGGGCAAACCCGTCGCGAGACGGGGACGCAAAGCTTCCGCTCCTCGGCGATCGACGAGGAGGGCGGGCTGCCGAAGCATTGCGAACGCGGCTGCGCTCGTTGCGGCTCGTTCTATGGCGGCGTCCTCGTGACAAGGCGGTAGCCCGCGAGGATCGTCCATGTCTAGTGATAATTCGTGCGTGTCCGCGCGCGGCCTCCGCGCCGCTTTCGTCTCTGCCTCCGTGCTCGTCATCTGCACTTTCGCCAGCGTCGCGCACGCAGCCGGGCCGACGATATCGGGCACGCCTCCCTCGACGGTGCGCGTCGGATCTTGGTACAGCTTCGTGCCTGCAGCATCCGACCCCGATACACCTCGACGCGCACTTCGTTACTCGATCAGGAATAAGCCGAGTTGGGCGCAGTTCAGCACGTACTCGGGACGCCTGAGCGGCAAGGCCCCAAGGGCGGGAACTTGGTCGAACATCCGAATCTCGGTGACCGACGGCCGCTCGAGAGCGACACTGCCGGCTTTCTCCATTACCGCAACGACCAGAGGCGGCACCACGCCCGAGCCTTCGCCGGGGAACGATGCACCGATGATCTCGGGATCGCCTGCGACTTCAGTGAGCGTCGGCAACAGCTACGCGTTTACGCCCACCGCGACCGATCCCAATGACGACCGATTGACGTTCAACATCTCCAATCGCCCGAGCTGGGCGACATTCGACACATCGACGGGACGGTTGTCCGGCACACCGACGAGCGCGCAAGTCGGCACGTACTCGAATATCGTGATCCGAGTGAGCGATGGACGCTCGACCGTGTCCTTGCCGGCCTTCACGATCACGGTGAGCGACGTTGCGAACGGTTCCGCGACGCTCACGTGGGCGCCGCCCACGCGAAACTCCGACGGTTCGGCGCTGAACGATCTCGCTGGTTATCGGATCGTCTATGGGACGAGCGCGAACGCACTCGACCGAACGATCGAAGTACGTAATCCGGGCATCTCGAGCTACGTCGTCGAGAATCTCTCGCCCGCGACGTACTACTTCGCCGTGCGCGCGTTTTCGTCGTCCGGTTCCGAGAGCGCGAATTCGAACGTCGCGAGCAAGACGATTCGATAGTCCATCTTCGTTAGTGTCACAGCGCCTCTCCCTAGCGGGAGAGGCCGCCAGCGATAGAGCGGACTTGATTCCGCTCCGCCGTCAGACGCGCAGGGACCGAGCACCGCCGTCTCTACGTTCGCGAATGATTCCATCGCTCGCCTACGCGGCGCAGCGTATCCTTGCGCTCCTATAACAACAGCGAGCGCAAGTGCATGTCCGAGATCTCGATCGATCTCATCCTCGTCCTCATTGCCGCATTCGGTGCGGGATTGATCGATGCAATGGTCGGCGGCGGCGGGCTCGTGCAGCTTCCGGCGCTGTTTGCGTTCTATCCGAACGTCGCGCCGCCCGTGCTACTCGGCACGAACAAGTTCGCGGGAATCTTCGGTACGGCGAGCGCCGTGTGGCGCTACGCGCAGCGCGTCGCGATTCCGTGGCGTGCTCTGATGCCGCTCGCGTTGTACGTGCTCCTTGCGTCCGTCGGCGGTGCCGTGCTCGCCACTCGTGTCGCGCCGGAAGTGTTTCGTCCGCTCGTGCCGATCATGCTGGCTGCGGTGCTCGTGTATACCGTGTGGCACAAGAATCTCGGTGCGGGTCACGCGCCGCGGGCGTTCAGCGGCCAGCATCATCTCGTCGGTGCGCTAGCAGTTACGGCAATCGGTTTCTACGATGGATTCTTCGGGCCAGGCACGGGCAGTTTGCTCATGCTCGTGTTCGTGCGCTGTTACGGATTCGATTTCCTTCACGCCGCGGCGTCGGCGCGCGTGCTCAATGTTGCGGCGAACGGCGCCGCACTCTTTTATTTCGCCTCGCGAGGCTTCGTGTTGTGGTACATCGGTGCGGCGATGGCCTTCTGCAACATCGCGGGCGCCATCGCGGGCACGCGACTCGCGTTACGCGGCGGAAGCGCACTGGTCCGCAAAGTGTTCATCGGTGTCGTTTCGCTCCTGATCGTCCGAACGGCCTGGGTCGCGTTCGCGGAGTGAGGCGGGAAGACGAAAACGGTCGGTCCGGCTACCGCAAGCTGTCTAATGCGTATTGCAGTTCGCTAGAGATAGCGTTTAGCGTCCCGACTTCGACTCCAGACTTCGGATCGCGGCCATGCTCAAGAACAAAACCCTCTTCATCACCGGCGCTTCTCGCGGCATTGGTCTGGCCATCGCGAAGCGTGCGGCACGCGACGGCGCAAATATCGCGATCGCGTCGAAAACCGATCGACCGCACCCGAAGCTGCCTGGAACGATTCACACCGCGGCGGAAGAGATCGAAGCGGCAGGCGGCAAGGCGTTGCCGATTCAGCTCGATATCCGGGATGAAGAGGCGGTGGCCGCGGCAATGAAGCGCTGTGCCGAGCATTTCGGCGGAATCGATATCTTGGTCAACAATGCGAGCGCGATTTTCCTCGGCAACACCGCCGAAACGCCGATGAAGCGTTTCGATTTGATGTTCGGCGTGAACGTTCGCGGCACGTTCGCGTGCTCGCAAGCGTGCTTGCCCTATCTCAAGGACTCGGCGCAAGCGGGCCGTCATCCTCACATCTTGAATCTCTCGCCGCCGCTCAGCATGAACCCGCGCTGGTTCGCCCATCACGTCGCCTATACGATGGCGAAGTACGGCATGAGCATGTGCGTGCTCGGGATGTCGGAAGAGTTCAAGCCGCTCGGCATCGGCGTGAACGCCCTTTGGCCTCGAACCGTGATCGCGACGGCGGCCTTGAACGTCATTCCGCTTGCCGATCCGAAGCGTGGCCGCAAGCCCGAGATCGTGGCCGACGCGGCGCATGCGATTCTGAGCCGCGACCCGCGAACCTGCACGGGCAACTTCTTCATCGATGAAGAAGTGCTTCGGGAAAACGGCGTGACCGATTTCGATCAGTATGCCGTCACGCCGGGGAACAAGGAGTTGATTCCGGATCTTTTCTTGGACTAGAAGATTTCCCGAAACACGCAAAGCTCGCTTATTCCAACGTCAGCTCAGATTCGATTTTCTCCCACAACGCCGGCCAGGCATCGACCCAGCAGCAGGCGTGCGCATGCTCATCGAGCACCCATCGTTCGGCATTCGGATAGCGATCGAAATACGCGCTCGTGGTCTCGATCGGCACGACTTGATCGCGGGCTCCGGCAAGGTGAATCTCTTGCCACGGGTGTGCGAGCCTGCTCCGCGCGGGATTGAGGGAACCCGATAACGGCAGATACTCGTGATGCGCCGTCCAGGCGTCGATATCGAGATTCGCGGCAATCGTCACGACGGCCTTAATGCCCGCCATTCGTTCGGCGATCAACACTGCCAACGTGCCGCCGCCGCTGTGTCCGACGAGGATCGTCTCGTTCGCGTTCGATCGGTGCATGAGCTCGCGAATCGTATGCGTCATCGTCTCGACGATTTCCTGCGAGTATCTATCGCTGGTCCATAGCGCGGGCGAGCAGCGCGCGCTCGCGACACCCTGATAACACGGGCGGCTCACGTAGGCGGCAGCGCGGGGTGTGCGCGTGAGCAGCTCGAGCGCGAGCGGATTCGATGTGGTCGGATCTCGGCTCGGCTCGATGCCGGCTCGCCACGGCCGGCCGTCGCCTTCCAGAAAGACGACCAACGCCTGGCCCGATGCGAGATCGGGTCTCATATATATCGACGTGCTCAAGCCATCGATTTCGAGCACGGAGCGCTCGAGGGAAGCCCCGCGCGCGAGCGCGTCGATGCGCCCGGCGTTGGAGCTGCAGCCGCCGCCGATCAAGCAGGTGAGCAGCACGAGGAGTCGAAGCATGAGTGGGTCCGTCGCGCGTTGACCGCGGGCACCGAAACATACCAGCAATGCGAACCACAAATCCGATTCAGCCTGCTCGCGGCTTCGAGCGAAAAGCGTAAAGGAATTCGACTATCCCCTTCGTACCGTTGCCCCTCGAGCCGCGAAGCTGTTAGATAAGCGTGTCGGACAACAAGGTTCCGAACAAACCGGCGATCACGTCCTCCGACGATCACAAGACCAAGCCGCTCGTCGATGCGGCAAATCAAGGGAGAATGAGCGATGCGTTCGCACGTGCGCTGCGGGATCCGCACACTTTCTGCCGTGGTTCTCACGGCCATCGGTGCGCTCGTTGCGCATTACGCGAGCGCCGCGCCGCCGATCGTGGACGCGAGCGCGATCGACGTTCGTGTACCCGACTTCGACTCGCCCGTGATCGTCAACCTGCGGCAACTTGACGCGATCTCGGGAAGCGCACCCGTGATCGTCGACCCACAAACGATATCCGTTCTGGTGAACGGGCAACAAACAGGAATTCTCCAAGCGACTGTCTTTTCCGGTCCGGGGCCGGGCGCAGTGTGTGTCCAGATCGCGAATTTGGACTACTCGCTCGACCCCGAGGACACGATCGAGCTTGCGCTGTCGCTCCGCAGCCTGAGCACGCCGCAGCCGACGCCGCTGACAACCCTCAGGCTCACCGGCGCCCCAGGCCTCGAGGTCAATCCGGATGATCCGGCGCAAGCGGCAGCCTGCGGCGATCCGAACACGCGCCCGGTCGCGAACGCGGGCCAAGATCGTACGATCGTCGATATCGGTGATCCGGGCGAGCCGATCACGCTCGACGGCTCCGGCAGCAGCGATGCCGATCCCGACACCATCCTTACCTATGTCTGGACGGGCGCGGGCATGCAGCTCCGAGGTCCTACGGTGACCACGCCTCCTTTGTCACCCGGCGTCTATACGTTTTCGCTGACCGTGACGGACGACTCCGGCGATCCGCAAACGAACACGAGCGAGCCGGCGAGCGTGACGATCACGATCGTTGCAAGCGAGGCGCCGGTCGTGAACGCGGGCGAAGATCGGACCGTAGCCGACACCGACGGCGAGCCCGGCGAGCTGGTCACGCTCAGCGGCTCGGCGACGGATTCGGACGGCACGATCGAATTGTTGCAATGGTTCGCTGACGATACCCTCCTAGGTACCGGCGCCACGATCGAGACACGCTTGCCTGACGGCGTGACGGTCGTCGAGCTCGTCGCGACCGATGACTCCGGTCAGACCGCTACGGATACCGTGACGATCACGGTCACTCCGCCGGCGCAGTTGCCGATCGCGAACGCGGGTGCCGATGTGACCGTTGCAGACACCGATCGCGAGGCTGGTGAGATCGTGACGCTCGATGGCAGCGCCTCGTCCAGTCCGGCCGGGCTGGCGCTCACGTACGAGTGGTCGTTGCAGGCCGAGCCCATCGTGTCGCTCGGTACGGGCGCAACGCTGGAGGTGCGTCTGCCTGACGGCGTCAACACGGTCATGCTGCGTGTCGAGGACTCGGACGGCAATTTCGCGACCGACACGGTCGTCGTAACGGTCGCTGCGCCCGCGGCGCGTGCCGCGCTTGCGGACCTGCCGAATCTCACGCCGAACAAGCTGCGCATGGCACGCGCGCTCGACCGCATGTGCGTCGCGCTCGAAGAGATGCAGAATGGCGAAACGCCCCTCACACCCGAGCAGCAAGCGTTGCACGAGCGATGCAACGGCTTGTACTTCGACAACAGCCCGGAGAATCAATCGCAGGCACTGGAACAGTTGGGCGCTGATGACTTTGCCGCGGCTCGGACGCAGACGTTGTTGTTCTCGAACACACTGCATGCAGGCGTGATGGATCGACTCGTTGCGCTACGCGGCGGTGCACGTGGGCTCAGCCTCGCCGGGCTCAATATCGTGATCGACGGGCGGCTCGTTCCGCTCGCGCAGATGCAGGAAATGGTGAAAGGCTTGCTGGGCGGCGGCGCGAGCAGCGATGCCGATGAAGCCGGAAGCCTCTTCGGCGACAAGCTCGGTATCTGGGCGCGGGGCAACTACAGCATAGGCAAGAAGGATCGATCGGCAGCGAGCCCTGCCTTCGAAGCCGATCAATGGTCGCTGATGGGCGGCATCGACTATCGGCTTTCCGAGCGATCGGTGATCGGCGGCTCGTTCGCATACGGACAATCGGGGATCGACTTCAATCCTTCCGGCGAAGGCTCGCTCGATACGACATCATGGGCGGCGTCCTTGTACGGCTCGGTGTACGCAGCGAGAAGCTTCTACTTCGACGCGATCGTCAACTTCGCGACCTCGGACTACGATGCTCGGCGCAACATCACGTACGTCGACGGCACCGGGCTCGTCGTAGCCGATGCGCAGGGCACGACGGACGGATTGACGCTGAGCGGCGGCATCTCCGCCGGATACGATTTCCTGCTCGGTGGACTGACGATTTCGCCCTCGCTCGGGTTTTTCTATATCGACGCGACCATCGACGGGTTCACCGAGAGCGGTGCCGCGGGACTCGACTTGATCTACGACGAGCAGAAGTTCTCGTCGCTCACCGGCAACCTAGGGTTGCGTACGACATACGCGTTGAACACATCGTGGGGCGTGCTGTTGCCGCACGTTCGCATCGACTACGTACGCGAGTTCGAGGACGACGTCGATGTGTTCGGCGTGCGCTTCGCCGCCGACCCGAACGCGAACAGCACTCCGCCGATTCTCGTCGAAACCGACAACCCAGACCGTTCCTACTGGCGGCTCGCGGCCGGTTTCTCGGCGCAGCTTGCCCACGGACTTTCTGGTTATGTCGAGTATCAGCGCCTCGAGAGCTTCGAGTACGTAAGCTTCGAGGACGTGAGTATCGGGCTGCGGCTGCAGAGAAGCTTTTAGGGTTCTCGCCGCACTCTTTTGCGACGCAGGCGGAGCGGCTCGTCTCATCCGATGATGCCAGGAGCGCTATGACAACGAGGACACGATCGGCATTCCCTGCTCGGTGGGCGCTCGTGCTGGTGACGGGATTCAGCGTCGTCGCATCCGCCGCGCCGAGCGAAGCAGAGAACGCGGCGGCAACCCAGGGCCTGGTCAAGCGCTCCGATCTCGAGATCGTCGACTGCCTGCTACCCGGACAAGTGCGCCAGCTCGGTAACACGAGCTTTCTCACCCAGCGCCGACCGATTCGCACGACCGTCGCGGAGTGTTCGATTCGTGGCGGCGAATACGTTGCCTACGACCGCGCGGATCTCAAGTCCGCGCTTCGTATTTGGATGCAAGCGGCCGAATCCGGCGATGTCGAAGCGCAGACAAAGGTTGGCGAGATCTACGAGCGCGGCCTCGGCGTCGAGCCGAACTACGAAGCGGCCGCGCTTTGGTATCAGAAGGCCGCGGATCGCGGCTACGCGAGAGCGCTGTTCAATTTAGGGACGCTCTACGAACAGGGGCTCGGCGTGCCGCAAGATCGACTGAAAGCGCTCAATCTCTATAGAGAAGCTTGGGGCGTGCCCGAAGACAGCCTCATCTTCGCGTCGGCGGCGGAGCGCGAACAGCAGGCGCTGCGCGAAGAGCTCGAGGCAGCGATCGCGGAGAAGGACGCACAGCTCGGCTTGCTTCGAAAGCAGCTCGAAACGCTGCAGCGAGAGCTCGACGAACGCGCCGCAGCCGAACAGGCTCGACGCACCGAACCGAATGCGGAAGTCGAGGCGCTGAAGAGATGGATTGCGCAGCTCGAAGGCGAGCGGCGCAGGAGCACGGAACGTTTGGCGGGACTGCCTCGCACGCGCACGCCGCAGGGTGAAGAGCTGTTGACGCCGCTTCCCCCGATGGCCGACGAGCGCACGGTGGCGGGGCTCAACTTCGGACGCTTCTACGCGATCGTGATCGTCAATCAGCATTATCAATCCCTCGAAGATCTCGCGACCCCGCGCTACGACGCCGCTCGCGCTGCGCGCATTCTCGCGGACAAGTACGGCTTCATCGTTCAAGTGCTCGAGGACGCCAACGACGTCACGATGCTCAAGGCCATCAACGATCTGAACGCCGTCGTCACCGCCGAAGACAACGTGCTCATCTACTACGCCGGGCACGGTGCCCGTCTGCAAAGCGGCCCGACGGAGAGCGGCTATTGGTTGCCGGTCAACGCGGATGCGCCGCCGAAGGATACCTTCTGGGTGCCCAACGAGCAGATCACGGGGCACCTGGGGCGTTTGAAGGCCAAACGCGTGCTCGTCGTCGCGGACTCCTGCTACTCGGGTTTGCTCTCGAGCGATCCGAGCTATCTGTTCCTGAGCGGCAACGTCGCATACTCGAAAGAGTACATCGAATACAAGCTTCCGAAGCGCGCGCGCTTGTTGTTGTCTTCGGGCGGCGATCGTCCCGTGCTGGATGAAGGCAGCGGCGGCAACTCGGTGTTCGCGCGCGCGTTCTTGGACGAGCTGGAGGCGAACGAAAGCATTCTTTCGAGCCCGGAGCTCTTCAGCCGCATCAGAAAGCGCGTGGAAATCGCCGCGGCATCGAACGAGTTCGTGCAGACGCCGGAGTTCAAATCCATCAAGGGCGCGGGGCACGAAGTGGGCGACTTCTTCTTCGTGCCTATCGCCGACGCCAAGAGTGCAGCGGATTCCGGTTAGTGACTGGGGCTAAGAGAATTCCGCCAAGCACGCAAAGCTCGCCAAGGTAAGAGCAAGAATAGACCTCTTGCAGAGACACACTGCTGTCCGGGGAAAATCGGATACCCGCCTTCGCCCACTACTGTCCGGGGAAATGTGATACCCACCTTCGTCGCTCCGGCGGAGGCCGGAGTCCAGGCATTCGCGCGCAGCGGCGCGCCCTTTCTTCGCCTGGATCCCGGCCTACGCCGGGACGACGATGTTGTTGAGTCTCGCCAAACTCGAAGCGCACGGCTTTTCGTTCTTCCCGGCAGCAGCGCTATCGCGCCACCATGCCGCCGCCGTCGATCACGATCGTCTGGCCGGTGATGAACGAGCCGCTCGGGGCGGCGAGGAAGACTGCCGCGCCGGCGATTTCGTCCGGTTCGCCGATGCGCCGAAGCGGGTAAGACCTTACGACGTGATCGTAGATCTTCGGGTTCTCCCATAGCGCCCGTGCGAACTCCGTTCGCACCAGACCCGGTGCGATGCAGTTCGCACGGATGTTTTTCGAGCCCCACTCGACGCAGATATTGCGCGCGAGCGCCATGTCGGCCGCTTTCGAGATGCCGTACACGCCGATGCTGGGCGAGCCCAGCATGCCCGCGACCGACGAAATGATGATGATCGATCCGCCGCCACGCGCGGCCATCGTCGGGACCACGCGGTTGCACAGCCAAAAGTTGCTCCACACGTTGCAGCGCATGATTTTCTCGTAGGCATCTTCGGGCGTGTCCGCGGACGGTCCGAAGTGCGGATTGACCGCAGCGTTGCACACGAGCACATCGATGCCGCCCCATTTCGCCTCGGCCGCAGCGACGAGCGCTTCGAGATCGGCTTGCACGCTGATGTTGCACGCGTGTGCAAAGGCAGTTCCGCCTTTGGCTGCGATTCCGGCGACCACCTCGTCGCAGGCCTCGCGGCTTCTGCTCGACACGACGACTTTGGCGCCGTGTTCCGCGAATCGCTCGGCGATCGCCCGGCCGATGCCGCGACTCGATCCGGTCACG
>JAAYXG010000104.1 GCA_012516015.1 Lysobacteraceae bacterium
CTACTCAATGACCTTTATCCCGACAAAGAGCCCAAACCGGGCCAATTGCTCAAGATCATCGAGTAAACGGCACCGCGGCTCGGCCCCCGAGCCGAAAACGCCTAAGCGCATTTACAGAGGGAATTCGCGCGCTTGATTCGTCGGGCCCATCGTGTAAGTCTGCGCGTCCCACTCGCGCAAGGATGTGATTACGGCAGCCCCGCGGCTCCGGGTACGGGCGAGTCGATGCGCCACCATCGAACAGGCTGTTCGCCGCTCCGTCGCAGCTTCGCGCGAGTCCTAGCTGTCGAAGTTTGAAGGTATGGCCCCGAGATGATCGGTCTTGGGGTCGACGTTGTACGCCTTGGCGACGAGCACGGCGCTGCAAGGCCATCGCGTCATTCTTGACGGGAACGAATGCATGTCCGAGAAGAAGTTTGAGCTGACGAACCTGGCGACGGGAAAAAAGACGACTGCCGACATCAAGAGCGGCACGCTCGGGCAGGACGTTCTCGATATCGGGAGGATCTCGAAAGACCACGGCTTGTTCACGTTCGATCCCGGCTTCATGGTCACCGCATCGTGCGAGAGCAAGATCACGTTCATCGATGGCGACGCGGGCGTGTTGCTGTATCGGGGAATTCCGATCGAGCAACTCGCAGAAAAAAGCAACTTCCTCGAGGTTGCTTATTTGCTGATCAACGGTGAGCTGCCGACGAGCGAGCAGCTCGCGGAGTTCACGCACGCGATTCAGTATCACACGATGATCAACGAGTCGCTGCTCAGGTTCTTCAACGGATTTCAATACAACGCACATCCGATGGCGATGCTGTCCGGCGTTGTCGCCTCGATGGCCGCGTTCTATCACGACTCGATGGACATCCATAATCCGCGCCATCGGGAGATCTTCGCGCATCGCATCATCGCGAAGATTCCGACGATCGCCGCAGCAGCGTACAAGCATTCGCTCGGACAGCCGTTTATCTATCCGCGCAACGATCTCGACTATTGTTCGAACTTGTTGCACATGTTTTTCGCCGTGCCCTGCGAGCCGTACAACGTCGATCCCGTCACCGCACAGGCATTGGACCTGCTTTTCATCTTGCACGCGGATCACGAACAGAACGCGAGCACCTCGACGGTACGCTTGGCGGGAAGCACAGGCGCGAATCCATATGCCGCTATCTCGGCCGGCATCAGCGCACTGTGGGGACCTGCGCACGGTGGTGCAAACGAAGCGGTGCTTGCGATGCTCGAGCAAATCGGTACGGTCGAGAACGTACCGAAGTATCTCGCGAAGGCGAAAGACAAGAACGACAACTTCCGCCTGATGGGCTTCGGCCATCGCGTCTATAAGAACTTCGACCCGCGCGCGACGATCATTCGCGGCATGTGTCACAAGGTGCTCGCGAAGCTCGGCAAGTCGGACAATCCGCTGTTCGAGCTTGCGCTGAAGCTCGAAGAGATCGCACTGAAGGACGAGTATTTCGTCGAGCGCAAGCTGTATCCGAACGTGGATTTTTACTCGGGCATCATCTACAGCGCGATCGGCATTCCGCAATCGATGTTCACCGTGATGTTTGCGCTCGCTAGGACCGTCGGGTGGGTCGCGCACTGGCAGGAAATGATTGCCGATCCGACGATGAAGATCAGTCGGCCGCGCCAGCTCTACACCGGCCCTACGAAGCGAGACTACGTCGAGATCACGGACCGCGGCTGAAAGAAATTTCGCCCAGCTGCAGGAAAAGCGACTCTCGCAAAACACGCGAAGCTCGCTGTCTTCGACCTTTGCGAGCTTCGCGTGCACCACCTCAGTAGAGCGCGTCGTGCTCCTCGGCCGCGAGTAGCGACTCGAGCTCCGCAGCATCCGCTCGCCGCATCGGACGCCCGTCGACGGGGCTCGAGGGCGATTGCCGAATGCCGTTGACGGGGAAGACGATCGCGTCGATTTCCTTGTCGCCCGCGACGAACTGCACGACCGGGTACGACACGAGGCGGTCCGGCTCATAGCGCATGCGCCGCTCGCCGATGCGATGAGGAATCCCTCGATCCATCAGATGTAGCGCGACCGATTCGCTGCCGTCGGCGAACAAGTGCAGAGTGATTTCCGAGTGCGCCGACGCGGTCCCGCTCAGCACCGGACCGACGAGACGCGGTTCGAAGCGGTCCAAGAGGCGCATCGCTTGCAGCGCGGTTTCGCGTAAACCGTTCAAGGTAGACGAGTGAGTCTGCGACTCGAACAGCCGATGATGAGTCGCGAGGGCAGCCTCGATTTCGGTGTTCTTGGGCAGAACGGCGATGTCGGTCGCGCCGAGCCGCTCCGCCGCTTTGCGCTTCGCCAAGCCGTAGTCGTCGATGCCTTGCTCCGACATGATCCGCGCGGCTTCTTGTGCGAGCGCACGGCGCAGCTGCTCCGCGCGTGGATTCGATCGCTTGCTCATGTGTGCACTCCGCTCTCAGCTTGCAAGAGTGTATCGGGCTTCACCACACTGCACGTTCGCTTCGCGGTCGCCTCAGAATAGCGAATCATCGCCGTCGGTCTGTTCTGCATCGGATTCGAAATGGGTCGGCAGGGAGCCGTCGAGCGGTGCCTCGGGCGGCAGGTGTCCAGCCATGAACGTCTCGAAGATGGCGTTGGGTTCGCCAGGTCGAGCGGCAAATCCCGTGTCCGCGGAAACGCGCATGGTGACGAGTCCCGGCGGGGCCTGCGGATGACGCTCGGGAACGCTCGCCAGGGCTTCCGACATGAAATAGATCCACATCGGCAGCGCGGTCCGGCTGCCCTCTTCGCCAGGGCCCAGGGAGCGCTCCTGATCGAAGCCCACCCAGGCCGCCCCCACGAGCTGCGAGTTGAATCCGCAAAACCATGCGTCACGTCGATCGTTGGTCGTGCCGGTCTTGCCGGCGAGATCCGAACGATTGAGTTGGCGTGCTCGGACAGCAGTGCCGCGCCTGATGACGTCCTTCATGATGTCGGTCATGAGGTAGCCGTTCTGCTGCGAGATCGCCGTCGGCGCGAGTCGCTTCTCATCCAAGTACGTCAAGCCACCCCATCGCGATTCGTCGGTTTGCTGCACCCGAATCGGCCCGTCGAGCAGATCGGTGGCTTGCGCTGCATCGACTTGCGGTTCTGCACATTCCGCACAGGCATAGAGGGGCTCGGCCTCGAAGACCGTTTCACCCTGAGGACCGATGATGCGCTGTAGGTAGTACGGCTCGACGAGAAAACCGCCGTTCGCGAACACCGCATAGCCTCTCGCCATTTCGAGCGGAGAGACCGCGGCGGTGCCGAGCGCGAGGGAAAGGTTTCGGGGCAGCGCGCTCTCCGCGAAGCCGAAGCGCTGGATGAAGCGCGTCGCGTACGCCGGGCCGAGTGCGTGCATGATGCGAATCGATACCAAGTTGCGCGATCGCACGAGCGCCTCGCGCAGACGCATGGGGCCGCGAAATTCGCGCGAGTTGTTCTGCGGGCGCCAGCTTGCTTCGAGCGACGGATCCTCGATCACGAGCGGCGCATCGTTGATGATGCTCGCAGGCGTGAAGCCTTGATCGAGCGCGGCCGAGTAGAGGAACGGCTTGAACGCCGACCCGGGCTGGCGTCGGGCCTGAACGGCACGGTTGTAGTTGCTGGCGTAATAGTCGAAGCCGCCGACGAGCGCCGCGACCGCGCCGTCTTGCGGGTCGAGCGCGACGAAAGCGCCCTGCGCCTCGGGCATTTGCACCATGCGCCAGGCACCGCTTTGCTCCTGAGCGATGTAAATCACATCGCCCACCGCCAGGACGTCGCTCGCGCGTTGCAGAGCAGGACCCACGCTGCCGTCCGGCCGCGGCTCACGCGCCCAACTGATGCTCTCCCACTTCAGCGCGACGCGCCCGTGCGGTCGCGAGTAGGCAAGCGCATCTTTCTCTCCGACCTTCACGATCACGGCGGGCTCGAGACCCGCTCGCGGTGCAAACTCTTCGAGCGCCTCAGTCCATTCTCGCTCGGCCGCTTTCTCGCCCAGCTTCACGCGCGCGATGGGACCGCGATAGCCGTGTCGTTGATCGTATTCGAGCAATGCCGAGCGCAGCGCTGTCACCGCAGCAAGCTGTAGACGGCTGTCGATCGTCGTGATTGCTTCGTATCCCGCCGTGTACGCCTCCGGCCCGAACCGCTCGAGAAGCGCAGCACGCGCCATTTCCGCGACGTACGGTGCCTCGACTTCAACCGAAGGCCCATGCAATTTCGATTCGATCGGTGCGGCGGCCGCCGCGTCGTGCTGGTCCTTCGTGATGAATTCCTTCTCGCGCATGCGGCGTAGGACGTAAGCACGTCGTTGCCGTGCGAGGTCCGGGTTCGCGATGGGATTGTCGCGCGACGGCAGTCTGAAGGTGCCTGCGATGAGCGCGATCTCCGGCAGCGCGAGCTGATCGACCGTCTTGCCGAAATACACCTCCGCAGCCGCGCCCACCCCGTAGGCGCGCTGGCCGAGGAACATCTTGTTCATGTACAGCGCGAGGATCTCTTGTTTCGTGAGTTCTTGCTCGATGCGGACCGCAAGAAACATCTCGAGGAGCTTGCGCCGATAGGTCTTGTCGGGGCTTAGAAAGATTCCGCGCGCGAGCTGCATCGTGATCGTGCCGCCGCCTTCGGCCC
>JAAYXG010000105.1 GCA_012516015.1 Lysobacteraceae bacterium
GCGCTCGTGGGTACGTGTAATCCCGCTATTCTCGCAGCGGGCAAATCCATCCGTTGGGTTCAGGTCTATAACGCAGGCGTCGAAGACTGCGTTTCGGTCCCGGCGCTGCGCGAGCGCGGCATTCTCGTGACGAACATGCAGCGAATCATGGGGCCGGTCATCGCAGAGCATGCGACCGCCATGATGCTCGCGCTCACTCGTCGTCTCGATGCCTTCATCCCGGCACAGCGCGAACGCGCGTGGCGGCCTCAAGCGGCCGAAGGAAGACTGACTCTCGTCGAGGGGAAGACGCTGCTCGTCGTCGGCCTCGGTGGGATCGGTACCGAGATTGCTAGGCGCGGACATGCATTGGGTATGCGCGTGATCGCAACGCGTGCTAGCGGGCGCACTGGACCGGAATTCGTCAGCTATGTCGGCTTGCCGGATGAGTTGCTCAAGTTGGCGAGCGAAGCTGATGTCATTGTGAATGCAACGCCGCTGACACCGGAGACGACAGATATCTTCGACGCGGACTTCTTCGCGCAGATGAAACCGACCGCCTACTTCATCAATATCGCTCGAGGTAAGAGTGTCGTCACGTCCGCGCTCGTCGATGCGCTGGAGAACGGCAAGATCGCCGGCGCCGGACTCGATGTGACCGAGCCCGAGCCGCTGCCCCCTAATCACCCGCTTTGGACGTTGCCGAATGTCATCATCACGCCGCATGTCGCCGGGCGCTCGCATCTCGGATTCTCGGCGCAGATGGACGTCGTGGTGGAGAACGTCAAACGTTACGTCGCAGGCGATCGGATGTTGTCGGTCGTAGATGTGGCTCGCGGTTATTAGGCGGCTTCGCAGCGTGTAGCGTGCGAGGGGACGTGTAGACGTCAGAGCACGAGCTCCGCCTTCTGACGTCTACACGATTGCACGCCCACACGTCTACACGTCCGCAAGAGGAACCGCGCACGCTCTGCAAGCGTTCTTCGGACAACTCTAATGCGGTCACTCCATGTCCGAGAACGCGGTTTCTACCGGCCTGTTCGACGCGGGCCGAAATTGTTGGCGCATCGAGCGTGCGGAACGCGCCGCGTTCTTGATCGACGCCGATGCGTACTTCAAGGCCTTCGTCGCGGCCGCGCGCAAGGCGCATCGTTCCATCCTGATTACGGGCTGGGACTTTCATAGTCGCACGCGTCTCTTGTGCGCGGACGAGCGGGGGAGGGAGCTCGAGCTCGGCCGTTTCTTGAACGACCTCGTGCGGCGCAAACGCGGGCTGCAGATACACATTCTGATCTGGGACTATCCGATGATCTTCGGCCTGGATCGCGAGTGGGCGCCGACCTACGGATTCGGCTGGAAGCCGCGCAGGCGCATTCAGTTCAGATACGACAATACGCATCCGGTCGGCGCATCGCACCATCAAAAGATCGTCGTCATCGACGATGCGCTCGCGTTCTGCGGCGGGATCGATCTGACGTGCAAGCGGTGGGATACCTGCGATCACGCGCCGAACGATGCGAGACGCGTCGTGCTGGGTGCCCCCTACCCGCCCTTTCACGATTTGATGATGGCGGTCGACAGCGATGCGGCGAAGTCGCTCGAGATCTCGTGCGCGAGCGCTGGCGGCGTGCGACGGGCGAAACGCTTGCACCTGCCTATGTGCGCGGCGCGGATCCGTGGCCCGATACATTGCAGCCGTCGGTGCGGCGGAATCTGCGCGTCGCGGTGTCGCGCAGCGCGCCGCCGTGCGAGGACGCCGAGGCGATCAGGGAGGTGGAGACGCTTTACCTCGATATGATTGCCGCGGCCCGCACATTCATCTACATCGAGAATCAATATTTCACGGCGGAGAAGGTCGGCGACGCGCTTGCTGCTCGTTTGGCCGAGTCCGATGGTCCCGAGATCATCGTCGTGCTGCGCCAACTGAGTCACGGCTGGCTCGAGGAGCTCACGATGCAGACGCTGCGCACGCGCCTCATCGAGAAGCTGCGCGCCGCCGATCGTCACGACCGGTTTCGCGTGTTTTATCCGTACATCGGCGGGCTGAAGGAGGGAACGTGCATCGACGTGCATGCGAAGCTGATGATCGTCGATGACGAGCTCGTGCGTATCGGCTCGGCGAATCTCGCGAATCGCTCGATGGGGTTGGATACGGAATGCGACCTCACGATCGCTGCCGAGGGGCGAGCCGATATCGCGCAGGCGATCGAGGCGCTGCGCTGCGAATTGCTCGGCGAGCATCTCGGCTGCGAGCCGGAGCGAGTGCGCGACGTCGTTCGCGAGAAAGGCAGTCTTCGAGCGGCAATCGACGCGTTGCAGAACGACGAGCGGACGCTCGAGCCGCTGCGCGACCTTGCGCAGGCGTCCGATGCCGTGATGAGCGTTGCGAGCGTGGCGGACCCGGAAAAGCCCGTAGCACTCAGCAATCTCGCAACGCTGTTCGGCGCAGATGTGCCCGCGCGTCGCGGCGGGCCCGCGTGGGGAAAGATCGCAACGATCGTCTTTTCGATCGCGGCGCTCGCAGCGCTGTGGAAGCTCACGCCGCTTGCGGAGCTGCTCGAAGCGAATCGCGTGACGCAGTGGGCGCGCGATTTCGGTTCGAAGTGGTGGGCGCCGCTATTGACCGTGTTGGCGTACACGCCGGCCGCCGTCACGATGTTCCCGCGCCCGCTGATCACGTTGTTCGCCGTCGTGGCGTTCGGGCCGTGGCTCGGCTTTCTCTACGCCATGCTCGGCATCGAGCTTTCCGCGTGGCTTACGTTCGTCGCGGGCAAGCGGCTCGATCGCGAAGCCGTGCGCCGTGTCGCGGGCGCGAAGCTCAACGACATCATTCAAGTTCTGCGTCGGCGCGGGCTGCTCGCGATCACCGCGCTCAGGCTCGTGCCGCTCGCGCCCTTTGCCGTCGAAGGCGTCGTTGCCGGCGCGGTGCGCGTGAAGCTGTGGCATTTCATGCTCGGAACGGCAATCGGCATTCTGCCCGGAACGCTCACCTCGACCGTCTTCGGCGACCAGCTCACGGCGGCGATGGAGGATCCGAGCAAAGTGAACTACTGGTTGATCGGCTCGGCGCTCCTCCTGCTCGCATCCGCGACATGGTTTGTGCGCCGCTGGCTCGTGAGCTCCGCTTCCGATCTATCGCGGCCCGATGAGGTGGGCGGCGCGCGTGCCGCCTGAAAGCGATCGGTGCGCGCGTCTGCGAGCAATCGGCAGGAGCGCCGAATTCACGTCTCGATCGCGTCGTACAACGTACACAGTTGCGTCGGCATGGATCGGCGGCGCAAACCTGCGCGCATCGCTCAGGTCATTCGCGAGATGAACGTCGATGTGCTGGCGTTGCAGGAGGTCGACAATCAGCCCGGCGATGACGTCGAATCGATGCAGCTCGAGTACTTGTCGGACGTGCTCGAGATGGCGGCCGTGCCCGGGCTACGGATGATTCGCAGAACGGGCGAGTATGGCAATGCGATCTTGACGCGCTTTCCGATCCTCGCCGTGCGCCGCCACGACTTGAGCTTCCCATTGTGCGAGCCGCGCGGCGCGATCGACGTTCATCTCGACGTGTATGGTCGCACTGTGCGCGTCATCGCCGCGCACCTGGGCTTGCGCCGTCGCGAGCGGCGCTTTCAATGGCAGCGCGTGCTCGAGGCTGTCGCGAGCGAGAAGGACATTCCGACCTGCGTGCTCGGCGATATGAACGAGTGGTATCGCGGCGCGCAGACGCTCAAGGAGGCGCATGCCGTGTTCGGCGAGCCACCCGCGCCCCCGGCGTTTCCATCGTTTCTGCCTCTCCTGGCATTGACGCGCATCTGGGTGCGTCCGCCGGAGGCGATCGTTGCGATCGAAGCGCACCGTTCGTCGCTCGCTAAAGTGGCATCCGATCACTTGCCGGTGAGAGCGACGATCGATGTTCGTCGTTTAGGCGGCGTCGAGAACGTCAAGAGGGGCGCTGGGCTCTGGGCGCTGGGCTCTGGCCAGAAAGAGCAGCGACGCTGACTCGCATCGAGCTGGGTCTCGACACGCAAATTCGTATTCTGATCTAGATTCCTAAAGCCCAGCCCAGCGCCCGGGCGCGGAGCGCCCCCTTCAGCTGTGCGCGCTCAAGATCCGCATCTTGCTCGCTTCGTACTCTGCTTCCGTCAGTACGCCGAGCTCTCGCAAGCGATGGTGCTCGCGCATTTCATCTCGCAAGAACTGGGGCTTCTCATGCGGTCGCGCCGCCTTCGCGGCATTGATGTCCTTGATGAGCTCGACGAAGAAGAGCTTGCCGCCGCGCGCGCTGCCGATCCCTCCGGTCACGCTCACGAGCGTTGCGTTGCCGTGCACGCTGCGAAATTGCAGCGACTCCGTCGTGCGGCGAAGAAACAGCAGGAAGGTTCCGACGCTGACGAGCAGCGTGATGAGGGCGGCAATGAATCCCGGGCGGTCCCACGGCGTCGCCGTTGCGGACAAGGCGGAGAGGATCGCGCCCGCCGCAAGCACGACGAGGCCGATCGTCACGATGAGCCAGGTCCAGGAAATCTCGCGTACGCGCACCGGCTTTGCGTTCGCGAAGCGCAGGTCGACGTCGTACTTCTTCGGCAATCCATCCGGTCGTACGGAGCGAACTGAGAGAAAATGATCGTCCAGCAGCGCGAGCTCCGTTTCACATCCCCGCAGCGTGCTCTTGAGAGCGTACGTCGCACGGATCTTGCCGCGCGCACGGCGCACGGAAGGCGGAGCTTCTTCGGGTGCGGATTCAATGGAGATGTGTTCGGCGCGCGCGATCGGCATCCGTGCGACGGTAGGTAAGATCTCTGCTCGCGCGTTCATTGCAGCCCTCGCCGTGCCATGTCCAAGAGCAAGATTCCCTGCTCACAATTTCCCACGCACCGGGCGAGGGAGCGATCGAAATGCTAGGGCGCGCGTGCCGCTCGCAATGAGAACTTCGTCACACGCGTCGCAATACACCGACAATGCTTCAGGGGGGCGTCAGGGGAAAGAGGAAGGGAGGCGGCAACTGTTAAGTCGATTTTTTATGGGCTCTGGGCGATGGGCTCTGGGCTCTGGCCAGAAGTGGAGACGTTGGCTAGATATCAGGCCCCGGCTCCGTGACACATAGCTTCGAGTTTCAGAACCCAGCATTCAGAGAGCAGGCGCATAGCCCATCGCCCAGAGCCCACCGCCTCACTCCATTCCGTCGATGAATCTCAAGAATTCCGCGCGCGTGCGGGCGTCCTCGCGGAAGTCTCCGAGCATCTTGCTCGTGACCATCGACACGCCACGCTTGTGCACGCCGCGAGTCGTCATGCATTGATGAACCGCGTCGATGACGACGCCGACGCCGCGAGGCTTCAAGACTTCGTCGATACAGCGTGCGATTTGCGCCGTTAGCTTTTCTTGCACTTGGAAGCGCCGAGCGTAGCCGTCAACGACGCGCGCGAGCTTGCTGATCCCGACGACTTTGTTCGTGGGCAGATATCCCACGTGCGCGCGTCCTATGATGGGCGCCATGTGATGCTCGCAGTGCGATTCGAACTCGATGTCGCGCAGCACGATCATCTCATCATAGCCTTCGACTTCCTCGAAGGTTCGCCGCAGGTAATCGGCTGGGTCGCTCAAGTATCCCGAGAACCAATCGCGATATGCGCGCACGACGCGCTTGGGCGTGTCCCTGAGCCCCTCCCGTTCGGGATCCTCGCCGGACCAGCGTAGCAGCGTGCGAATGGCTTCTTCTGCCTGTTGCTGAGTAACGGTCGGCGCGAGAGCGTTGGTTTTAGCGGTTTTCTTGTTGGTCATGAGATCAGCGTAGCACCTCGGATAAAAATGCGACGAGCGTCGTCCATGCGCGATGGTCGGCAACGGGGTTGTAGACGAGTCCAGCCGCGGGATTCGCCGCATTGGGGTTCGTGAAAGCGTGTTGTGTGCCGCCGTAGACGTGCACCTGCCAATCCGCACCGGCTCGTGTCATTTCTTCTTCGAAGGCACGAACGTCCTCGGGCGGCGCGAGAGGATCTTCGTGCCCATGCAACGCGAGCACCTTGGCGGTGATGCGCTCTTTAGGTAGATCGTGCGCTTTCAGAAGGCCGTGCGTGCTCACGACGCC
>JAAYXG010000106.1 GCA_012516015.1 Lysobacteraceae bacterium
ACGCGGAGATTAAGAAAAGGAATGAACATGCGGGAAGATCGGTCTCGAAATTAATCCCCTGGACTTCCCCCGATTCGAGAAGGCGCGGCCCTAGTTCGCGGCGAAGCTCCAAAGCCGCGGTCATGACAATAGATCCGATTTCATTTTCTTCCGTGATTCGATCTCCTTATCTACCTTGGCGAGCTTGCGAGAGTACTCTTCAATTCTGAGCATGACGAGCGCACAACCTAAGTGAATATGAAGATTCTCGCGATCGACACCGCCACCGAACGTTGCTCGGTCGCGCTTTGCATCGACGGTCAGTGGTATGAGCGCGCAGTCGATACCGCTCGCGGGCATGCGGACATCGTTTTGCCGATGGTCGATGACGTGTTGAAGCAGGCGGGCGTCGGGTTGCGCGATCTCGACGGAGTCGCTTACGGGCGCGGGCCAGGTGCGTTCACCGGCGTGCGCATTGCGATCGGCGTCGTGCAAGGGCTCGCATATGGCGCCGAGCTATCGACCGTCGGCGTATCGAATCTCGCGGCCGTGGCACAGCAGTTCGCGACGCCAGGAGCACGGATCCTCGTGTGCATGGATGCGCGCATGAACGAAGTGTACTGGGCCGTGTTCGAGGTCGGGCAGGACGGGCACGTCCGGGCGGCGAGCGAGGAGCGTGTGACAGCGCCTAGCGCCGTCGTTGCCGACGGGACTACGTCTCTCGTCGGGACAGGATTCAAGGCTTATCCCGAGCTCGAGCGCAAGTGGCCCGAGCTTCCCGTGCAGAGCGATGCACTGCCTCGCGCGCGCGAGATTGCGCTGCTCGGTGCCGCGGAGCTGCGGGCCGGTCGAGGTGAGCCCGCAGCCCGCGCGCGCCCGGTATACTTGAGAGATAAAGTCACGTTCGTGAAAGGAGCGTGAACGAGGATGCGTTTCACCGAACTGTCACATTCGGTTGCTGTAATGTTGCGAGCAGATGGTTGTCAGGTGACGATTGGCGGTTGACGGCCAGCTGTACGGAACAGCGTTCGAACCGAAACGATGATCCTTGCATTCGGCCAGTTTCGCTCCGGTTCGACCGCCGACCGTCGACTGTCAAACGTCAACCGACGGAGTTCGATGCAAAAGCAGATTCTCATCGTCGAGGACGAACGGCCGATTCGTGAGATGATTGCATTCGGTCTTCGTCGCGGCGGCTTCGAAGTGCGGGAAGCAGCCGATGTCAGCGAAGCTCGTTCGAGCATTGCGAATCAGCGTCCGGACCTGGTCTTGATCGACTGGATGCTTCCCGACATGAGCGGCCTGGAGCTCACGCGCACGCTCAAGCGCGACGAAGACACGCGAGATATGCCGATCATCATGCTCACCGCCCGCTCGGAGGAGCAGGATAAGGTCATGGGGCTCGATAGCGGCGCGGACGACTACGTCACGAAACCCTTCTCGCCGCGCGAGCTGGTTGCCCGGATCAATGCGGTTTTGCGCCGCTCCGCGGACGCAAGCGCGGCCGATGTCATCGAAGTCGAAGGTCTCGTGCTCGATGCGGCGAGCCATCGCGTCACGGCAGGCGATCAGACCGTGCAACTCGGGCCGACCGAGTATCGTTTACTAGCGTTCTTCATGACCCATGCCGAGCGGGTGTACAGTCGCGCTCAGCTACTGGATCGCGTGTGGGGCGGTAACGTTTATGTCGAGGAGCGAACGGTCGATGTGCACATTCGGCGCTTGCGCAAGGCGCTCGAGCCCTTCAATTTCGATCGTTTCATTCAGACGGTGCGGGGATCGGGCTATCGTTTCTCTACCCGCGTGGAGTAGGCGATGAAATTGCCGGCCTCGATGTCCACAATCGGCTGGCAGGCAGCATACCGGCTGGCCGCCGCTGCCGTGGTGGCGTTCTTACTCGGGCTGATCACGGGCCGAATGGCGTGGTGCTTCGCGCTCGTCTTCGGCCTCTACGCTTTCCTCCAGAATTGGAATCTATCGCGTATCGAGCGCTGGCTGCGCTTCAGACGCGTGTTGCCGCCGCCGGATATGAGCGGACCTTGGGGCGAGGTCGTCGCGATCGTGAGTCGCATCTACCGCCGCAAGCAGTTTCATCGAGCGCGCGTGACAGAGTTGTTACGGGAGTTTCGCCGCCTCACGACCGCGATGCCGGAAGGCGCCGTCCTCCTCGGTCCCGAGAATGAGATCTTGTGGCTCAACGGCCGTGCGGCCGAGTGGCTCGGGCTGCGGCGCAAGCGCGATTTCGGCATTCGGATCGAGAACTTCGTTCGCCACCCGGACTTCATCGAGTACCTCCAGACAGGCGAACCCGAAGAGGGGGTCATCGTGCACGATGTCGGGCATGGAGCTAGCCGCTGGTTGTCGTTTCATGTCGTGAGCACCGACGCCGGCATGCGCAAGCTGCTGATCGTCCGCGACGTCAGCCGCGAGCAGCGGCTCGAGTCGATGCGCAAGGATTTCGTCGCGAACGCGTCTCATGAGCTGCGCTCGCCGCTCACGGTCATCACCGGCTATCTCGATGCGCTTGCGCAGGACGACAAGCTCGATGCGGCGTGGCGATCGCCGGTGCACGAGATGCGCCGTCAGGCAGAGCGCATGAGTCTGATCATCGACGATCTGCTCGAGCTCTCCAAGCTCGAATCGAGCACGCCGAACCACGATCAACCCGTCGACGTCGGCGGCTTGTTGACGTTGCTGCGGAAAGAGGCGATGCAATCGGAGCAGGGAACGAAGCGCATCGACGTGAAGCTCGACACCGACGCGTTGTTGCTCGGTTCGGAGTCGGAGCTGCATTCCATCGTCTCGAACCTACTCTCGAATGCCGTGAAGTACACGCCAGAGAACGGCGAGATCGAGCTACGTTGGTGGGTCGATTCGGATGGTGCCCACATTTCCGTGCGCGATACCGGAGTTGGGATTCCCGCCGAGCATATTCCGCGCCTCACCGAGCGCTTCTATCGAGTGGATGAAGGCCGCGCACGCTCGATGGGCGGCTCGGGACTCGGTCTTGCGATCGTGAAGCACGCGTTGCAGCGTCATGACGGAACGCTGCGCATCGAAAGCAAAGAAGGCGCGGGCAGCACGTTCACCTGTGATTTCCCGCCCGAGCGCATCGTTCCGCGGAGCGCATTGAAAGAAGCTGTCAACCGATAAGACGGTTGACGGTTAACGGCGCTGCTCGCTGAAGCTCGCCAGAGGGCATCTGTTTGCGATGCCTCGCACTAGGTGTCTCTGCCTAGAAGCGTTGCCCCTCCCAAATCCGCTTTCTCGTGCACGTTGATCTTAGCGAGCGATCGCAACGGCCGTCGGATCTCTCTGGCCGTCAACGGTCAACGGTCAACCATCGAGTGTCACCAGACCGTCACGTCGCTGTCGTCATTCCGTAAGACATCTCCTCTAGTTTTCCCGGCACGAAAACATCGTGGCGCGCTAAGCGTCGGATTCTTGCTTTCTTCAGTGTGTCGTCTTCGGGAGCGACTTCATGAGAACTTCTCAGTGGATCATTGCGGGTGCCGTGGCTTTGGCTTTGGCGGGCTGTGGCTCGGATGAAATTTCATCGCCTGGAGCGGGCAACGTCACCATCAACAACCCCCCTCCAATCACTTCCGATCCGAATCCGAACCCAGATCCGCAAGATCCTGATCTCGTGGAGCCTGCCTCGGGTTGTCCAACGATCACGGATCCGGCGGGATTGCGCGACGACGGGACGATCACCGGACCAACGGGTACGTATCGCGTCTGCGCATTGCCGAACCAACTCACTCGTAGCGTGACGCTTGCTCGGGTTCCGGGCTTGCTTTACTCGCTCGATGGTCGCGTGGATGTCGGTCCTGACCGCGGCGCCGCGCCGACTGCGGATGAGCCGGTCGTGCTGACGATCGAGCCTGGCGTCGTGATCTTCGCTCAGACCGGGGTGTCGTGGCTCGCCGTCAATCGCGGTAATCAGATCAATGCGGTCGGTACGGCAGAGCAGCCGATCGTCTTCACGAGCCGCGACAACGTCCTCGGGCTTGCCACCGACGACTCGCAAGGTCAGTGGGGCGGCGTGGTGCTGCTCGGTCGTGCACCGATCACGGACTGCACGGTCGCTCCCGCCGCGACGCCGGGGACCGTGAACTGCGAGCGGCAGACGGAGGGTGCGGTCGACCCGGCCTACTTCGGCGGTGCGACGCCTGACGACAACAGCGGCACGTTGCGCTATGTCCAAATTCGCTATTCGGGATATGTCCTCTCCGGTAACAACGAGCTGCAATCCTTGACGCTCGGCGGTGTCGGCAGTGGCACGACGATCGAGTATTTCCAGTCTCACAACAGCTCGGATGACGGATTCGAGAACTTCGGCGGCACCGTGCACATGCGGAGAATCGTCGTGACCGGCGCCGACGATGACAGCATCGATCTCGACACCGGCTACAGAGGCACGCTGCAGTACCTGATTGCGGTGCAGAAGAGCTCCGGTTCGGCCGACTCGATCATCGAGCTCGATTCCGCGAACGCGCTGGAGGACCAAGTGCCTCGGACACACATGAAGCTCGCGAACTTCACATTCGTCCACCGCAATCCTGCCACCGGAAACAATGCGGCCATGCTGTTTCGCGGGAAGGCGGATGCGACCTTGGTGAACGGCGTCGTCACGAGCCCGATGGCGTGTCTGCGCTTGAACGGCAGCAACATCCTCACGACCGATGCGGCCACCGATAAAGCAGGCCCGCCGCTGTTCGAGTCCGTCGCGATGCAATGTGCCGTCGAGGCATTCGTCGGCTCGGGCGGGCTGTCTGCCCAGCAGGTGGCCGACACCTTCAATGCGGGCACGAACAACGATGCGGCTTTCACCGCCACGCTGACCGACACGTTCGTGAACGGCGCGAACGAAGCGGCTGTCGTGGCCGCCGATCCGCAAACGTTGGACGCCGCATTCGATGCCACCGACTACATCGGGGCGGTGAGGGACGCCGATGACACGTGGTATGCGGGCTGGACCTGCAGCTCGACGACCGCGGATTTCGGCCCGACGAGCACGGCTTGCACGTCGCTTCCGTCGCTCGCCGAATAATTGCGGTGACGACCGCGGCCGGATCGCGGGGCAACCCCGCGATCCGCCCTCCAAACGTTCGACGTTGCACAAGAGATGGGAATACACATGGCCAAATTGCACACCTGGAGCCTCTTGCTCGTTGCGACCGCGTTGACCACTCCGGCCTTTGCGCAAACGCCGATCGAAGTCGATGCCTCCGAACGGGCGGAACTGAGCGGTGACGCGCCAAGTAAAGCGTCGAGCGGCGAGGAGGCGATCGATGTCTCGATGGCTGGCGGCATTCCGACCGTCACGGTCGAGGGCCGTCGCGAACGCAACGTGCAGCGCGAGACGACCCAGGTCTTGACGGTGCTCTCGGCAGAGGACATCGCGAGAACCGGCGAAGGCGATATCGCGGGCGCGCTCGGGCGCGTGACAGGCTTGAGCGTCGTCGGCAGCGGATTTGTCTACGTACGCGGCTTGGGGGATCGGTATTCGCTCGCCTTGCTGAACGGCTCGCCGCTGCCGAGCCCCGAGCCGCTGCGTCGCGCCGTGCCGCTCGATCTGTTTCCGACGGACTTGATGGCCTCGTCGCTCGTGCAGAAAACCTACTCGCCGAATTTCCCGGGCGAGTTCGGCGGCGGCGTCATCAACCTCACGACGCTCGCGATTCCGACGCACCCGTTCTTGGATGTGAGCGTGGGCATCAGCGGCGATGCCGAGACGACCGGACAGATGGGTTACGACTATTACGGCAACAAGTACGACTGGACGGGTTACGGCAACCGCGACATCCCGCCCGCGCTCGCGGATTTCTTTGCAAGCGGCGAACGCTTGAGCGCAGGCAACGTCGATTCCGCTGCGATCGCGAGCCAGCTCGTGGGCCGCAACAACGGAATCGTCCAAAAGATCGAAGAGATACCGCCCAACTATTCAGCGAGTATCACGGGCGGCAACACCTGGTTGATCGGCGACTCGGAGCTCGGCGTGATCGCAACAGCCGGATTCAATAACGGCTGGCGTACGCGCGATAACATCGAGCAAACACCTGCCACTTTCGACCTCTCCGTGATCGACAAGGACTATCGCAGCGTCGCGACCGAAAATCGGGCCGTGACGAATGCGCTGGTCGGTTTGGGGTATGGATTCGGCGACGGACATACCCTGCGCTGGACCAATTTGTATATCCATGACACGTTGAAGCGAACGAGCCTCGCGGAAGGCAAACAGAACAGCCAGCGACCGGGCGTCGATTTCATCGACCAAACGACGGCATGGTATGAGCGCGAGCTGTTGAGCACGCAGCTCACCGGCGAGCTCAGTTTCGATCCGCTGACCGTGAGCACCCGCGCTTCATACTCGACGTCGGAGCGCGATGCGCCGTACGAGCTCGGCATCGGCTATGTGCGTACCAATCAGGAAGCGAGCCCGTACGGCGCCTACTTCATCAACCGACTGGACAACGGGCAGAGCGGCTACGCCGAGATTGCGTTCTCCAATCTGGAGGAAGACTTATGGTCGGCAGGCATGGATCTGACCGCGCAGTTGCTGCCTCGCCTGACCTTGTCGGGCGGTTTCGAAATCGCGGATACGCAGCGGGATTCCACGCGGCGCGCGTTCCAGATCGTGGCGCCATCGAGCTTTCCGAGCGGTGTTGCGATGTTGCGGCCCGATTTCCTCCTGAGCTCGG
>JAAYXG010000107.1 GCA_012516015.1 Lysobacteraceae bacterium
CGACCGTCAACTAGTGCAATCCTGATTGAGGGTGGTCTGATGCATCACGAAAGCCGGGCAGTTCGGTACTACGGCTGTCTTGCCCTTCTGGCCGTCAACCGTCAACTGTCAACCGTCAACTGGCCCTCGCGCGCGCAGCGCGCGGCCGGCCGAAGTACACTGCCGCCATGCACATCTACCTAGTCGGTGGCGCCGTTCGCGATGAGTTGCTCGGGCTGCCTGTGCGCGAGCGCGATTGGGTCGTCGTGGGTGCGCGGCCGGAGGATCTGACCCGCCGGGGGTTCAAGCCGGTCGGCAAAGATTTCCCGGTGTTCTTGCATCCGGACACCAAAGAAGAGTACGCGCTCGCGCGCACGGAGCGAAAAACGGGACCCGGCTATCGCGGGTTCGAGACGCGGTTCTCGCCCGATGTCACGCTCGAGCAGGATCTCGAGCGGCGGGATCTCACGATCAATGCGATCGCACGCGACCCGGACACGGGCGCGCTGATCGACCCGTTCGGCGGCCAGCGGGATTTGCAGGAGCGTTGGCTGCGACACGTCTCCCCCGCATTCGTCGAAGATCCCGTGCGCGTGCTGCGCGTCGCGCGCTTCGCGGCGCGGTTCGCGCCGCTCGGCTTTCGCGTCGCGCCCGAGACGCTCGCGCTCATGCAAGAGATCGCAGCGCGCGGCGAGCTCGACGCGCTCGTCCCCGAGCGCGTCTGGCAGGAGACGCAGCGCGCGCTCGAGCTCCCGGCGCCGCGCCGCTTCTTCGAGGTGCTGCGCGAAGCGCATGCGCTCGCCGTGATCTTCCCGGAAGTGGATGCGCTGTTCGGCGTGCCGCAGCCGGCGCAGTGGCACCCCGAGATCGATGCCGGCGTTCACACGATGATGGTGCTCGATCAGGCTTGCAAGCTCACCGCCGACCCCGTCGTGCGGTTCGCCGCATTGACGCACGACCTCGGCAAGGCCGCGACACCGAAGCACGAGCTGCCGAGCCATCGCCTGCACGAACATCGCGGCGTCGAGATCATCGAGAGGATGTGCGAACGGCTACGCGTGCCGAATGCCTATCGCGATCTCGCCGTGATCGTCTCGAAATATCATCTGAATGCGCACCGCGCGCAGGAGCTGCGCGCGACGACGCTGCTCGATCTACTCGAGAACGTGGATGCGTTCCGCCGCCCGGATCGCTTCGAAGGCTTCGTGCTCGCCTGCGAAGCGGACGCCCGCGGCCGCTTGGGCCTCGAAGACCGCGAGTATCCGCAAGCCGATTTCTTGCGACGCGCGCGCGAAGTGGCGGCGAAAGTGAAACCGGACGAGACGTTCGCCGGGTTGAGCGGCGAACAGATCGCCGCGCGCCTGCGCAAGCTCCGCATCGCGGCGCTGAAGGAAATGTAGGTCGGAATTTATTCCGACACGTCGCATGGTCGGATTAAAATCCGACCTACAGGGATGCAGGCAAGCGCTACAGGCTTGCCGCGAGGTCGCGGATCGAGAAGCCCCGCAGCGGATGCGGGTACTGCTTCCCGAGCCCGATCACCTTGAATCGCTCGCCCATTTCTCCGGGCAACGTGAGCAGCATCGTTTGTCGCGCGAGCTGCACGCGATCCTCGAGCTGAGCGCTCTGCAAGCCCGCGATGAACTGCTCGATGCCGTTGCCGATGAGGAAGTGCGCTTGGGTCGCGAAGCCGAGGACGTCGAGTCCCGCGTTCACCGCGGCGTCCGCGACCGCGGTGAAATCGACCCACGCGCCGATGTCCTGCACGCCGACGTTGATGAGGGGGTTGTCGTGGAAGCGATGCCGGAAGTGGCACAGGAGCGTGCCTTCGCCGCGCTCGGCGCGGTAGTACTGGCGCCGCGGCAAGCCGTAGTCGATAAAGAGCACGACCCCCTCTTCGATCGCGCCGGCGAGGCTCGCGATCCAATCGCGCAAACGCAAGTTGATCTCGGATCCGTAGCCGTCAGGGAACGGGACTTCGAGCGTCTGCTCGATTTCGCGCACTGCCTTCTCGAGCGTTTCATCGGCGCGCACTTCGGACCAATCGAGTTGACCGAGCTGCCAGGTCACGCCGACCGCGTTCACTTGATCCTGACGAATACGAAAGCGTTGCACGGGCAGCGCGTCGAGGACTTCGTTCGCGAGCACGACGCCGCGAAAGCCCGTCGGCCACACATCGAGCCATTGCACGCGCTCGATCACCTCCGGTGCAAGACGCGAGAGGCGCTCGCGCTGACGCTCGCGCAGATCCGCGCTCACTTCGAGAATGAAGTAGGTCCGCGGTAGCTGGTTCGTCGCCTGCAGCTCGGTCAGGATATCCGCCGCCATCACGCCCGATCCGGCACCGAGCTCCAAGATGTCTGCGGGGCCGATCCGACCGAACACTTCGATGCATTGATTCGCGAGGCAGCGACTGAAGAGCGGCGAGATTTCGGGCGCGGTCACGAAGTCGCCGGCCTCTCCGAACTTCGAAGCGCCCGCGCTGTAGTAGCCGAGCCCAGGCTCGTAGAGCGCAAGCTCCATGAAACGCTCGAAGCTGATCCAGCCTTGATGCGCGTCGATCTCGTCGCGAATGCGGTCGACGAGACGCGCCGAGTGCGCTGCTTGCTCGGGACTGAGCGGCGGTAGAGAGGTGGGGGTCGACATTGTTCTTGAGACTACAGACTACAGTCTACAGGCGACAGCCAGAAACCGCTCCGCGTGTTTCGCCCTCGCTTTCGCGCACTATCGAGCGGGGAAAATGCGATACCCATCTTCGTCGCTCTGGCGGAGGCCGGAGTCCAGGCCTCTGCGCGCATGGCGTGCCGCTTTTTGTCTGGATCCCGGCCTACGCCGGGACGACAACGTACTTAAGTCTCGCCACGTTCAAAGCGCGCGGTTCTCGCGATGATGTGACACCCGCCTTCGTCGCTCCGGCGGAGGCCGGAGTCCAGGCCGCTGCGCGTATGGCGCGCCGCTTTCTGTCTGGATCCCGGCCTACGCCGGGACGACAACGTACTTAAGTCTCGCCACGTTCAAAGCGCGCGGTTCTCGCGATGATGTGACACCCGC
>JAAYXG010000009.1 GCA_012516015.1 Lysobacteraceae bacterium
GAGCGCGACCTCGCCCGATTTTCGTCAGCTCATCGCCGCGCAAAGCAAACGAGACGAAGCCGTCGCCGGTTGAGCCCACCGCCCAGCATGCGAGCGCGCGCTCGTAAGTGGAACACTCGTCCGGCCTTCGCGTTGTTTCCGGGCGTGCACTGCCCGGTGCCGTGCACGATTCCCGCACGACGAAAATCCATGAGCTGAAATCCAGCACGGAGGGTGATCGTGGCCATCGATGTACTCAGCGAGCAGGGGCCCGAGCAATGGCACGCGCAGCGAGTACGTACGAAGCAAGGCTTCGCCGTCGAATCGCCACCGGGCCTCGGCAATCTGATCGGCACCTGTCCGGCCATGCAAGATCTCTTCTCGCGGATCGAGCGTGTCGCGCCGACGAACGTCAGCATCCTGCTTACCGGCGAGAGCGGCACGGGCAAGGAGCTCGTCGCCCGGACGATCCATCTGCTGAGCGGTCGGCGAGAGGAGCCTTTCGTCGCGGTCAACTGCGGCGCCATCCCCGCAACACTCGTCGAGGCCGAGCTGTTCGGCTATGAGCGAGGCAGCTTCACGGGCGCGATTCGCTCGCAGGCAGGGTACTTCGAGCGCGCCGGACGCGGCACGCTCTTTCTCGACGAAGCGGCCGAGATGCCGCTCGAGATGCAAGTGAAGCTGCTGCGTGCGCTCGAATCGCGGACGGTCTGCCGAGTGGGCGGAGAGCGCGAGATTCCGCTGCACACGCGCGTCGTGGCTGCAACCAATCGTTCCTTGAATGATGCCGTCTCGAACAATCACTTGCGCACCGACTTGCTGTATCGGCTCGCCGTCTTTCACATCGATTTGCCCACGCTCCGCCATCGAGGCGACGACGTGTGCTTGCTCGCGGATCATTTCCTCGCGCGCATGAATGAGGTCGAGCAAACCCGCAAGTTCTTCTCGGATGACTCGGTCGTTTACCTGCGGGCGCATACCTGGCCCGGGAACGTACGCGAGCTGTACAACACCATCCAGCGTGCGTTCATTCTCGCCGATGGAGCGCTCGATCTTCGCAGCGCGGCGACCTACGGTCCGACAGTGATCGGAACGTCGAGCGAAGAAGAGGGCGTCACGTTCAGGGCCGGCATGTCGCTTTCCGAAGTCGAGCGGATCGTCATCTTGGAGACGTTGAAGCGCTTCGAAGGCAACAAGACCCGCACCGCTGCCGTGCTCGGCATCAGTCTGAAGACGCTCTACAACAGACTGAACGAATACCGCGCGTTGGAATAGTCTATTTCTATCCCGATTAATAAGAAGAGCGGGTCGGAATAAATTCCGACCTACACTGCCTGTCTAAGCGTCGGCAAACCTCATCGATTACCGACCCCCAATCGCCGGGCCTCGGCTGCCGGAAGAGACGCATTGTCGGGTACCACGGCGAGCGTTCGCCGCGGGACATCCAGCGCCAGTCGCATGGCTGCGGGAGCAAGGTCCAGACCGGCAGCCCGAGCGCGCCGGCAAGATGGGCCGTGAGCGTGTCGACGGAGATGACGAGATCGAGCGAGCGCATTCGATTCGCCGTGATCAAGAGGTCTTCGTCGACCATTGGATGTGCCGGCATCGGCACATCGCCCGCTCCGTACTGCAGCGAGTACCACCGCACATCGGGGACACTGCCGAGCCTGGCGACGAGCTTCGAGGGTATCGATCGACTCGGGTCCCAACTGCCGCTTTGCCATGCGATTCCGACGTGAAGTGCCTTGCGCGGGTCCAGGGATCGGGGCTCCGCGCTCTCATATATATATGGCACCCGATTCGGTATCGTCGTCGGCGTCAGGCGGAAGTAGTGCGCAAGCTCCATGAGCTCGATGTCCGCTTCGTACTCGCAGTCGGGTGCGCCGTCGTGTAGCGGCGCGATCTCATCGATCCCGCCGACCGACGCGAGCAATCCGCACAACGCAGGCGGCGCCCACAGTATCGTGTGCCGCGCTTGCCTACGAAGCGGGGCGAGAAGGCGGACGAACTGGATCGTATCGCCAAGCCCATGATGGCAACGGACGAGCACACGACGGCTTCGCAAGGAATCGCCGCGCCAGACGTACTGCTCGTGGCGCGGCCGATGCAAGCACGATTCGCCGCGTTCGATGCGCTCGCGCAGGATGCGATCGCTGATCGTCCAGGCGGTCGCGAAATCGCCGCGCAGCATCGCCGCTTTCCACGGATCGCGCGTCACACCAGTGTGAAGGGCGTGCCATGCGCACTCGATGGCAAACCCAGATGACGCGAAATCGTTGCGCCGATGTCGGCGAAAGAACGGCGCCGGCCGAGCGTGCGGCGCGCGATGTGCGGCCCGAACGCCACGACCGGAATACATTCGCGAGTATGATCGCTGCCCGGCCACGTGGGGTCGCAGCCGTGATCGCCAGTGACGATCGCCAGGTCGTCGGGTTCGAGCAGCTCGCAGAGCGCAGGCAACCTCGAATCGAACGCTTCGAGCGCGGCGGCGTAGCCGCACGGATCTCGGCGATGGCCGTACAACGTGTCGAAATCGACGAGGTTGACGAAGAGCAGCCCGCCTGCGCCGATCCGCGGCAGCGCATCGAGCATGCGATCGATGACAGCTTGATTGTCGCGTCCCTTGAGCTCGCGGCCGGTCGCGGTGTGACAAAAGAGGTCCGCGATTTTACCGACCGAGACGACGTCGCGCCCGGCGGCCTCTGCCCGGTGCAGCAACGTCGAAGGCGGCGGCGCGACACCGTAGTCGCGTCGATTCGGCGTGCGTGCGAAGTCGCCGGCGTGACGGCCGATGAACGGTCGCGCGATGACACGCCCGACGTTGAACGGATCGAGCAGCGCGCGTGCGATTTCGCACGTGCGATATAAGCGCTCGAGCCCGAAGTGTTCCTCATGTGCGGCGATCTGAAACACGCTGTCCGCCGAGGTGTAGCAGATCGGCCAGTCGGTGCGCAGGTGTTTCTCGCCGAGCTCCGCGATGATCGCAGTGCCGGAGGCGTGCTTATTACCGAGGACGCCTCCAATTCGAGCCTGCGTGCACAGCGCTTCAATGATCTCCGACGGAAAGGTTGGCTCGGTACGTGGGAAGTAGGTCCACTCGAAATCGACCGGGGTGCCGGCGATCTCCCAGTGGCCGGATTGAGAATCCTTGCCCGTCGAAACCTCGGCCGCACTCCCGGCAGCACCGCGAACCCAGTGCGAGAGCTCGAGGGAGGGCGGTACGCGTCCGCTCGCGCTTCGGCATGCTTCGCCGAGACCGAGCGCACGCAGATTCGGAATGTCGAGCGCGCCGAACCGGACGCCCGCTCGGTCGGCATCGAGGCGAGCGCACCGTTCCGCGATATGCCCCAGCGTATCGCTACCCTCATCGCCGAACGCCGCGGCATCGGGGGCCCCGCCCACGCCGAGCGAATCCAACACGATGAGAACCGCGCGGCTCATGCGAATTGCGCCTCCGCTGCCGAAGTCGAACGCGCGCACGTCGGCGCATAGCGCGCGATCATCTTGGCGCAGAACTCGGCGAACTCGGCCGGTTCTCGCGGTGCGCTCGTGTGATGCGGCAGGATGCCGAGATGCTCGGGCGTGAAACAGAACGTGACTGTGACGTCGAAATCGCGCAGCGCATTCATCTGCCGATCGAACCAGGCGAGCGCGTTCGGCCGGAAACTGTCGGCCCACGATAGACCGGTACGCACGTGGCGGACGCCGAGCCGCTCGAGCCATGCGACTGCATCGTCGAGCCGATGA
>JAAYXG010000108.1 GCA_012516015.1 Lysobacteraceae bacterium
CCGACCGAGCGCTGGAGTCTTTCCGTGCTTGCGGGCCGAAGCGAGGACGATCAAGACAACTTCCTCGACGATCCGGTGACGGGCGAGAAGCTGCTCGCATCTCGATTCGAAACCGAACGCCGCAATGTATCGGTCCAATCGGACGTGAGCCTCTCCGAGACTCAATCGTTCACGATCGGCGTGGATTACGTCGACGATCGGATCGACGGCACGACCGCCTTCGACGCGCGCTCACGCGACAACGTCGGTACGTTCGTGCAATACCAAGCGCTCTTCGGCGCGCATCGCCTGCTCGCCTCCGCCCGCTACGACGACAACGAACAGTTCGGCAGCTACGAAACCGGCAGCCTCGGTTGGAAATGGATGTTGAATGACCGCTGGTCCCTGAGCGCTCTTTGGGGCACCGCGTTCGGCGCACCCACGTTCAACGACCTCTATTTCCCGGGATTCAGCAACCCGAATCTCGATCCCGAGCGTTCGACGAGCTATGAAGTGGGCGTCGGTTGGACGAGCGCGCCGTTCAGCCTCGCGCTCACCGCTTACGAGCGCGACGTGGACGATCTGATCGTCTACGACGCGAGCATCTTTGCGCCGAACAATCTCAACAGCGCGCGCATTCGCGGCATTGAGGCGGATTTCGATGCGGTGCTCGGCGCATGGACGATCGGCCTCGGCTATTCGGGCTTGGATCCGCGCAACCGAACGCGCGGCCCCGATTTCGACAATGTGCTGCCGCGTCGGCCGCGTCAGTCAGGCCACGTCGAGATCGGGCGCGGTTTCGGCGCGCTCGATGCACGAGTCAGGGTCACGGCAGAAGGCGCGCGGTACGACGACGTCGCGAACACGAACAGACTTGGCAGCTATGCAGTCGTGGATCTGGTGCTCGACTACGAGATCAATCGCGCGTGGAGCGTGCAAGGAAAGATCGGCAACGCCCTTGATCGCGACTATCGCACGGTGCAACTCTACAATCAGGACGATCGCACGTTCTTCGTCGCGCTGCGCTATCGGCCGCGCTAATCGTGCGCGAAGTGTAGGGCAACATGGGCCACCGACTCAGCAAGATCTATACACGCACCGGCGACGACGGGACGACCGGTCTCGGCGACGGCACGCGTGTTCCAAAGACGCATGCGCGGATCGAGGCCTATGGCGCGGTCGACGAAGCGAACAGCGCGATCGGCATGGTGATCGCGGCAACGCCGGTCGACGAGATCCGAGCAGTGCTCACGCGCATTCAACATGAGCTGTTCGATCTTGGCGGCGAGCTCTCGGTGCCCGGCCTGCGCTCGATCACGGAAGCACACGTCACGCGGCTCGAGCAAGATCTCGACCGTTTCAATGCGGCGCTGCCGCCGCTCAAGGAATTCATTCTGCCGAGCGGCGGCACGGCAACGTCTGCCTGTCACCTCGCGCGCGCCATCGCGCGTCGCGCGGAGCGGCGAACCTGGACGCTCGCACAATCCGAACCGATCGCACCCGAGCTCACCCGCTACCTGAACCGCCTATCCGACCTGCTCTTCGTGCTCGCGCGCGTGCTGGTGCGTCACGAACAGGGCGCCGAGGTTTTATGGCGGCGGCAGACGCCGTAAAGAAGAAGAGGACTCTCGCAAAGGGCGCAAAGCTCGCCAAGAAAAGAGGTAAGAGGATACCCAGCTTCGTCGCTCCGGCGGAGGCCGGAGTCCAGGTCTATGCGCGCATGGCGCGCCGCGTCTTTGCTGGATCCCGGCCTTCGCCGG
>JAAYXG010000109.1 GCA_012516015.1 Lysobacteraceae bacterium
GTGCTCGGCTGGGACAATAGGGCCAAGCTCAAGGTGCTACGTTCGGACCGTGCGGAGCTGCAGCGGCGGCTGGTCGCGATCAACCAAGAGCGAGAGAAGATCAAGCGGAGTCGGAACGAGCAAGACCAGCGTCTTCGCGCGGCCGATTCGCTGCTGGATCTGAAAGACTTCAATCGTATCGATTGGCGCGGCACCGCGGCGGCGATTCAAAAGCTGCTGGATGAGAAGAAGGCACTCGAACAATCCGACGACGCCTTGCGGACGCTGCGAGAGCAGCTCGCGCAGGTGGAAGAAGACTATTCGGCAGCCGACCTCCGCCGCGACGAGGCGACCAGGCGAGTCGGTGCCGTGCAAGATCGCATCAAGCAGTTGCTCGAAGATCGCGGGGCTGCGGCCCTCGAACAGCAGTCGATCTCCGAAACCGATCTCACCGAAAATGCTCCGCTACTGCAGGAACTCTGCGCGCAGGTTCTCGGCGAGCACACTTTGGAGCTCCGTTCCCTGCAGTCGCAACAGAAGAGCGTGCGTGAAGCGTTACAGGCGAGGATCGACGCGGACGACAAAGCAGCCTCGCGCTTGCGCGAGAATGTCGTCGGCCAGATGCAACGCTACAAAGCCGCTTACGCTGTCGAGACGGTCGAGATGGACGCGAGCACCGAGGCGCTCGCCGACTATCGACGCCAGCTCCGCGGCCTCAAGGACGACGACCTGCCCCGTTTCGAGGCGCGTTTCAAGGAGCTCCTCAACCGCGAAACGATCAACAATATGGCCGCGTTCCAGGCGCACCTCCAACGGCGGCGTCATGGGATCGAAGAGCGCATCGACATCATCAACTCGTCTCTGACGAGCATCGAGTACGATCGCACGCACGGCACGTATATCGAGCTCGTGAGCCAGCCCACCGCCGATGCAGACGTGCGTAACTTCCAGAGCGACTTGCGGGAGTGCATCAGCGGCGGCGATGAACGCGGTGAGCTCTACACCGAGCAGAAATTCTTAGAGGTGAAAGCGCTCGTCGAGCGCCTGAGCGGGCGCGAGGGGCAGACCGAGCTCGACGCGCGCTGGTGCGCGAAAGTGACCGACGTGCGCAACTGGTTTGAATTCGCAGCCAAGGAGCGTTGGAGGGCGGACGGAACGGAGCGAGAGCTATTTCGCGATTCTTCGGGCAAGTCCGGCGGTCAGAAAGAAAAACTCGCTTACACGATTCTGGCGGCAGCACTCGCCTACCAATTCGGGCTTGGCGACACACAGTCACGACAGCGTCACTTCAGGTTCGTCGTGATCGATGAAGCGTTCGGTCGCGGTTCCGACGAGAGCACGCGGTATGGCCTGGAGCTCTTCCGCACGCTCGATCTGCAGCTGCTCATCGTCACGCCGCTGCAGAAAATCGCTGTGATCGAGGACTACATCGCGGCCGTGCATTTCGTGCATAACGAGGGCGGCTCGGATTCAAGAGTGCAGACGCTCACGATCGAAGAGTTCCGCGAGCGTAGGGACGAGTACCTGCTTCATTCCGTCAACGCGAGCGCATGATAACGCCGGAGGACATTCGCGAGCGTGCGCGCAAGCTGTGGCGGACCGGTAGACCGATGGTCTCGCTGCTTCCTGGCGCGGAACCACTGTTCCCGTATCTCGTGCCGTTCCGTAAGCCTACTGCGCGCGAGTGGTTGAACGAGTTCGCGAAGTTGCGCTCGGCGGTTGAGACACTCGAGCGCGAGAGTAAGAACGTGCGCGGCATCGGCTATTCGATCGAGTTCCGCGAAGTCGCACATCAGAAACTAGGCATGCAGCGCATACCGGAGCGGATCGTCTTCGAGAGTGCGGAAGATGTCGCGGCGCTCGCTGATGAGCGTGCCGCGCTGGGACGATTTCGAACGCTCGCCGCGTTGGTCGAGTCGCATGAGCCGCGACTGCTCACCTGGCTACGCGCGCGTCCGTTCGCCGCCCTCGACTGCGACCCGAACTTCCCGACGATGCTGGCCGTAGCAGCCCGCTTACAGTCGCAACCTCGGCCCGATTGCTTTGCGCGCGAGCTGGGTATTCCGGGTGTCGATGGCAAGTTCATCGAGACACATCGCGGAGTTCTCGCCGAATGGCTCGATGTGCTCCTGCCGCCCGATGCAATCGACACCTCCGTGCGCGGGCTGTCCGACCGCGGATTCGA
>JAAYXG010000110.1 GCA_012516015.1 Lysobacteraceae bacterium
GCGGAGCTCGCGACAGCCCGCTTACCGATTCTGCTCGGCGGCGACCATTGCTTGAGCATCGGATCGATCAGCGCCGTGGCGCGCCATTGCCGCGAGACGAACAAGAAGCTGCGGGTGCTGTGGCTCGACGCCCACGCCGACTTCAACACGAGCGAGCTCTCTCCGACCGGCAATATCCACGGCATGCCGGTCGCGTGCCTTTGCGGTTTTGGGCCCGATGAGCTGACGAGCATCGGCGGGCACGTCCCCGCACTTCAGCCCGCTTGGATTCGAGAAATCGGAGTTCGCAGCGTCGATGCGGGCGAGAAGCGGTTCGTGCACGACCATCATTTGGACGTGTTCGACATGCGCCACATCGACGAGGTCGGCGTGAGACAGACGATGGAAGCCGCGCTCGAGGGACTCGATGCGGACACGCACCTGCACGTGAGCTTCGACGTCGACTTCCTCGACCCCGAGATCGCACCGGGCGTCGGCACGACCGTACCTGGCGGGCCGACCTATCGCGAAGCGCAGCTCTGCATGGAGATGATCGCGGATACCGGTCTGTTGAGATCGCTCGACATCATGGAGCTCAACCCCGCAATGGACAATCAGAACAAGACCGCGAAGCTCGCTGTCGATCTCGTCGAATCGCTCTTCGGCAAGAGCACGCTCGTGCGACGAGCGCGCTCGGCCGCCTGATTCCAGTCGGAACCTCTCCTTCCCCCAACTCGAATCGCAGCGCGCGCGAAATCGAAGTGGTCATGCGTGGCCGACGACAAGTGGTCATAGGATCGCCTGAAACGACCTCTTAGAGTCACTCGCCTCACCCTTCGGAGGCGACCGACGATGCGACTCGAACTTCGGACGATCGGACTGTGCGCGTGTCTCTCTGCGAGCATGCTCGCAGCACACTCGCGCGACACGAACGGTGGCGACCGACAGGCGATGACTCCCGCGGCGGCGAGCGGCTTCGGTGAAGCGGTCGATCGCGATCTCGCGCGCATCCGCAGCGCAACCGTACGCTTCAAGAAAGCGGACGAGGCGCTCGCTGCAGGCTACGAGCCGACGGATCATTGCGTCGAGCGCCAACCGGACGGTGGCATGGGACTTCACTGGAGTCGGCAATCGCTCCATGACGACAAGCTGGAAGTGGAGAAGCCGGAGATCCTGGTGTACGAGAAGTTGGCCGATGGCACCTACAAATTGAATGGCGTCGAGTACATCGTGCCTATCTCCGCGTGGACGCGCGCCGAGCCCCCGACGATCATGGGACAGAAGCTCAAACGCGCCGAGATGCTCGGCATTTGGTATCTGCACGTATGGGTCTGGGACGAAAACCCATCCGGGCTGTTCGCGGATTGGAATCCGCGCGTGAAGTGCTGAGCGGAACCTGACAAGCCGTAGCGATGCAGAGACTCCACCCTGCATCGCTACCTTGCGTGCATCACCCGTTGCGTCTGCGGCGCATCCCTCACTCGTTCGGGATCTCGGCCTCGACCAACTTCCCGAGCAACACGAGCGACTCCTGCCATCCGAGATAGCAAGCCTCGAGCGGAATCGCATCGGGAATGCCTTCCTGCACGATGTTGACTTCGGTGCCGCACGACACCTGCGCGAGCGTGACGGTGGTCGTCATCTCGCCAGGTAGGCCTGGGCTGTCGAACTTGTCCGAATAGCGCAGCCGTTCGTTCGGAACGAGCTCGAGATACTGACCGCCGAACGAATGCGCTTGGCCCGTCGAGAAATTGGTGAACGACATCCTGTACGTACCGCCGACTTTGGCGTCCATCTGGTGGACCTTGCAGGTAAATCCGTTCGGAGGCAGCCACTTCGCCGCCGCCTCCGCGTCCAAGAAGGCTCGATAGACGCGCTCCGGCGGAGCACGAAACACGCGATGCAGCCGAATCGTTCTTGCGGACATGCTCATCTCCCAGGTTGAAAGGGCGATCCCTTTGACCTAAAGACGTACGAGCCCGAGGCGAGCCGACACCTGAGACCGCGGCCTCCGCCTGAGGTAAGTGTCGGAATGAATTCCGACCTACGAACTTCCTCCGACTGTCGACTGTCAGCCTTGCCGCAGCGCCATCCTTGCGAAGCGCACTTCTCATTGTCGCCCGGCGTAGGCTGGGATCCAGGCGAAGAGCGGTGCGCCGTGCGCGCATAGACCTGGACCTATAGGGGTCGGGGAGCAGTATCGCTGCTCCCCGCCCTCCGAACCGTACGGGCGGTTCTCCCGC
>JAAYXG010000111.1 GCA_012516015.1 Lysobacteraceae bacterium
CGTCGGCGCCGATCACCGCGCCCGGATGCAACAAGCATCGCGCACCGATCACAACCCCTTTACAGACCGTCACATTGGCGACCAAGCGGGTGTCAGCTCCGATCACGGCCGCTTCCATGACGATACTTCCGGGCCCGACGGCGACGCGTGGGCCGATTCTCGCGCCAGCGGCAACGAACGCATGTGGTCCGATCGATGCCGTTTCATCGATCTGAGCCCCGGGATCGATCAGCGCGCTCGGGTGCCGACCCGGCACGACTGCCTCGACAGGATGCAGTACGGCAGCGATGCGCGCGTAGGCGGCGTACGGATTCTTCGCGAGCAGCGCCGGCACCGGCGCTTCATCCGCCAGCTTCGGGTCGAGCACGACCGCGCCGGCGTGCGTCGTCTTGAGAAAGCGCTTGTAGCGGGGATTCGCGAGGAACGTCAGCGAGTCGGGCTCGGCTCTTTCGAGCGTCGCGACCCTCGAGACGCGCACGTCGGGATCGCCACGCAGACTCAAGCCGAACCGAGCGGCCAATTCACCTAAGGTCATGCCCGATGCCATGGCCCGGCGCGCCCCGGTAGGCTGCTCGCGCGCGCTGACGCGGCTACGGTTTGGGCGCAGGCTTCGCCGGCGTCGGGCTCTTCGCTCGCGATTGGAGCGCGCTCAGCACCTGCGGTGTGATGTCGAGCGACTCATTGACGTACAGCACTCCGTCACCGACGACCAAGTCGTAGTTCGCGCTGCGCGCATACGCCTGAACTTCCTGCAGCAGCGAGCGCTGCAGCTTGCTGATCTCTTCGTTGCGTCGAATGTTCAGATCTTCGACGTACTCGTTCTGCTTGCGCGCGAGCTCGCGCTGACTGTCGCGCAACTCCTTCTCCGCCGCGCGGCGCTCGTTCTCCGCCAACACGGCACCGTCGCGCTGCAGCTTCTCTTCTTTCGCCTTGAGGTCGTTCTGAGCGGCAACGATCTCTCGCTGGCGAGGTGCAAACTCATCCTGCAGCGCTTGCATAGCCGTCTTCGCCTGCGGCGACTCTTCCAGCAGCTTGGGTATGTTGACTACCGCGATCTTCGCCTGCGCCTGCGCGCCTGCGAACGGCGCGGACAACGCAAGTGCCGCGAGTACGATGCAGCTAACAAAACTCGAACGTGTCATGAGATCGACCTCGAATTATCGCTTTGGTTAAGTGTCGATCCGCCCCGGGGTCTGGATTCGGTCGACACTCGTTGGAACCCGGCCTTCTAGGCGCGCAATAGTAAACGAGTTAGAACGCCTGACCGATAGAAAACTGGAACCCCTCCGTCTCGTCGCCCCAACGGCCGGGCCGATCCTCGCGGTCCTCGTTCAGAGGCAGCGCGTAGCTGAACCGGAACACCCCGAGCGGCGCAAGCCATTGAACCGCAATGCCGACCGACTGTTTGAGCTCATCATAGCTGAAGTCGTACTTGATCGGGGTCATCGTCTGATCGGCACTCAAACGCGGACCGAAGAACGTGATGTCCTGATCGTTGAAGACGTTGCCGATATCGTAAAAGAGGCTGAAGCGCGCACTATTGCGCCACTTCTCAGGCATCGGCAACAGCAGCTCCGTCTGCGCGACGGTCTTGATGTTGCCGCCATATGGACGCCCGAAGTTGTCCTTCGGTCCGAGCCGGCTTTCGCGGAAGCCGCGCACCGAATCGGGGCCGCCTGCGAAATATTGTCTATATGGCGGCACGGCCGTCGTATCGCCGAGCGCTCGCCCGTAGGCGAGCTCGACATTCACCATCAACGTGAAGTCCCGCCAGATCGGAATGAACTGCAAGTAATCGTAAGACGCGTTCCAGAACTCGACGTCGCTGCCGGGCAATGTATAGCCGACGTTGAAGCGGTGACGCATGCCGCGCGTCGCGAAGAGCGCGCGATTGCGCGAGTCGAAGCGCCAGCCGAGGTTGAGCTCGTACGTCGTAAACGAGCTGCTGATGATGTCGGTCTCGAACTGATCGTTACAGGAGTCGTTCACGATGACCTGGAAGCATCGGACGCGCGAGTTGCCGTTGTTGCGCAGCCATTCGAGCACTTGTGCCGCACTGCCGCCCTCGGTGCCGAGCAGCTCCGCGCGCTGCGCGGAAACGCCCACGCCGAAGTACTGATACTCGGACAGCGGGAAATCGTAGTTGATGCCTGCCGAGATGGTCTCGGTATCGATATCGGACGTCGCGGACGTGAGCTGCGTGATATCGCGATAGCCGACGGACACCGTTCGCTGCACGCCGTCGATCGTCGTATACGGGTCGGTGTGCGTGAAGCCAAATGCCTTCGAGTAGCGGCCCGAGTTGATCTCGGCTGCGACGCGATTACCCGTGCCCATGAAGTTCGAGTGCACGAAGTTGCCGCTCAAGATGATGGATTGAGATTCGGAATAGCCGATACCGCCGCCGAATTGCCCGGGCAGCCCCTCCTTGATCTCGAAATCGACGTCCACCAAGTCCGCCGCGCCGGGAACCTGATTCGTTTCGACCTCTACGCTCTCGATGAACGGCAACCGCTGCACGCGCTCTTTCGAGCGATCTACGGCCGCATTGGATAAATAGGCGCCTTCGAGCTGCCGCATCTCTCGCCGGAACACCTCGTCGTTCACGCCCGAAGTGCCGTTGAAATTGATGCGCCGAACGTACACGCGATTCTTGGGATCGACGACGAACGTGATCGCGATCTCCTTCGTCTCCTCGTTCAC
>JAAYXG010000112.1 GCA_012516015.1 Lysobacteraceae bacterium
CAATGTTCCCGACTAGCCCAGCACTTCCTACGTCCATGTAGGTCGGAACTTATATTCCGACACCGTATTGGGTCGGAATAAATTCCGACCTACAGAGGAGATGGGCATCGCCTATCTCCTCGCCCCCAACTCATCGATGTGCTTCAACAATTGCGCCGGATCTTCGAACACGCGGTACGCGCCGGCGCGTTCGAGCTCTTCCAAACCGTAGCCGCCGGAAAGCACGCCGACGCCCAAACCGCGCGCACGCTGTGCGGCGAGCATGTCCCACACGCTATCGCCTACGATGAAGCAGGCGGCAATGTCGACGCCCAGCTTGTCCGCGGCGGCGAGAAACAAATCCGGATCGGGTTTCGCATACTTGACGCGATCGCGCGTGATCACGGGTACGCGACTCAAATCGATGCCGAGCGATTCCATCGCCGGTCCCGCCGTCTCCATGCGCCCGCTCGTCGCGATCGCCCAGGGAATCTGTGCGTCCGTCAAGAACGTCAGGAGCTCGCGCGCACCCGGCAGCGGACGCACTTGCGACAGTCGCGCGCGGTAGGCCGCAGCATGATGCTGCTGCAAACGCTCGATGCGCTCGGGCTCGATCTCGAGCCCGGTCTCGCGCAGCAACATGTTGGCGAACAAGCCGCCGCTCATGCCGATCTTGCGATGGATGCGCCACACCGAGAGCTCGATGCGCTCGTTCGCGAGCGCCTCGTGCCATGCCAACACATGTTGATAGACGCTGTCGATCAGCGTGCCGTCGAGATCGAAGAGAAAGGCGGATTGGAGACGGGACATTTTTCTGGGCTCGGGGCTTGGGGCTCGGGGCTCGGGTTAGAACTCGGGTACATCGTACGCCGAAACGTTTCTCAGCAGTAGGTGTGGCATTGGTGATGTTCGCTCTACCGCGCGCGGCGATCAGTACCTGGCACCTTCTTGCCCACGCCCCGAGTCCCGAGCCCCACACCCTTGCGCGTTAGCGCAGTAGCCCATCCAGGAACAACATCAACACCACTCCCGTCATCAGCGAGAAGGTCGCGAGGTTGCGGTGCTCGCCGCGGTGTGTTTCGGGAATGATCTCGTCGCTGATGATGAAGATCATCGCGCCCGCGGCAATGCCTAGGATGATCGGGATCGCGGGCTCGGCGAGCCAGACCGCGGTGGCGCCGATGAAGCCGCCGATCGGCTCGACGAGCCCGGTGAGCGATGCGACCCAGAACGCGACGGATTTGCGATAGCCAATCGCGACCATGGACACCGCGACCGCAAGCCCCTCGGGGATGTTCTGCAAGCCGATGCCGATACCGAGCGAGATGCCGTTCGCGACGTCGGCGCCGGCGAAGCCGACGCCGACCGCCATGCCTTCCGGAAAGTTGTGCAGCGTGATCGCGATGACGAATAGCCATAGCCGCCCGAGGCGACTGCTATCCGGTCCTTCGCGCCCCATCTCGAAATGCTCGTGAGGGCTGTGCCGATGGATGTAGAAAAGCATTGCGGCCCCCACGAACACCCCGATGATCACGGTCAGCACGCCGTACGCCGGGTGGCTCGCGCGAGCCTCGGCGTGCTCGATCGCGGGCTGCAGCAGCGAAAAGAACGAAGCAGCGAGCATCACGCCCGCGGCGCCGCTGATCAGCGCGAGCAGTGCGCGCGGCGACGGGCGGCGCATCAAGAAGATCCCGAGCGCGCCGATCGTCGTCCCGAGCCCCGCGAGAAAGCTCGCGATGGAGCCGAGCCACAGCACGTCCGAATCGCTCGGCAGCAGCGCGGAAATCGTCTCGACGAACGAAGGCCCAGAATTCAAGTGAGCTCCGAGAAGTGTGACGGTCAAAAGACCATTATCGGCGAGGTTGGCGAGTGCTCCTAGGATGCGTATTCATTCTTCTCTGGCCGGCCCGCCGCAGCGAAAGCGAGCGCATCCCTGAGCAGCCATCCTCGCAGGCGCCCGATATCCTACAATCGAGCGCTTCTGCGCGTACACCATCGACGAGAGAACGAATGAAGCTGCATTCCTGGAACGTGAACGGGATCCGATCGGTCGTGAAGAAGGGGTTGTTCGTGCCCTACGTGAAAAAGTACAAGCCGGACATCCTGTGCCTGCAAGAGACAAAAGCGCAGCGTGGGCAGATCGAGATCGATCTTCCGGACTATTACGAGTATTGGCATTCGGCAACGAAGAAGGGCTACTCGGGCACGGCGATCTTTTCCAAGCAAGAGCCGCTCTCCGTCGTCAACGGCTTTCCGAAGGCTTTCGCAAGGCGCTACAAGTTCGCGGACGAGCTCGAGCGCGACAGCTCGGAGGAAGGGCGGCTCATCACCGCAGAGTTTCCCAAGTTCTTCGTCGTGACGGTCTATACGCCGAACGCGAAAGACGACCTGAGCCGCCTGAAGCTGCGCCACGAACACTGGGATCCGGCGTTCTTGGCCTATTGCAAGCGGCTCGAGAAGAAGAAGCCGGTCATCTTCTGCGGCGATCTCAACGTCGCGCATACGGAGCTCGATCTCGCGAATCCAAAGTCGAACCGCGGCAGAAAAGGCTTTACCGAGGAAGAGCGGGAAGGCTTTCAGAACTTCCTCGACGCGGGTTTCGTCGATACGTTCCGTCTCTTCAAGCAGGGGAACGGTTACTACACGTGGTGGAGCCAGCTCACGAACGCGCGCGAACGCAACGTCGGATGGAGAATCGATTACATCCTGGTGTCCGCATCGCTCAAGAAGAAAGTGAAGAAGGCGGAGATTCACTCCGATGTCTTCGGAAGCGATCACTGCCCGGTGAGCATCAAGCTCGATGTCTAGCTGCTAGCAGCTAGCAGCTGGCTGGATGCTGGGGCCAGAACCCAAAGCCCAAAGCCCAGAGCCCAGAGCCCAGAGCCCAGAGCCCAGCTCGCCCGTCCTTGCCTCGAATCAACCTCGGCTCGCCCAGCGTTAGTACACTGCAGCCGATGCGTTATCGTGTGAGCGCACTGCGCGCGTCTGGCCTTGCCCCAGCCCCCAGCCAAGGAGAAACGCCATGGACCAAGAGACCTTCAACTTGAGCATGCGCCGCTTCTTGAAGATGGTCGGTATCAACTCGCA
>JAAYXG010000113.1 GCA_012516015.1 Lysobacteraceae bacterium
CCCCAGACGAGTGCGACGAGCAGCACGACGTTGGCGGCGCCCACGAGCGCCAATCCCAGGTTGCCCATGTCGCTCGCGCGCGCTTGCACCCAATCGACAGCGGGCGCGACGAACAGAGCGACCGGGAGCAAGCGCCTCAGGAGCACGCCGCCGGCGCCGTGACTCACGACCGGGCGCATGAACCTCGAATACGGCGGGAGCAGGAGGCATCCAGATGCGATCAGCACGATGCATGCCGCGGATTCTAGCGGTATCGCGATCGGTCCGATGCGATAGAGTTGCTCGGCGTCATAGACATATCCCAAGAGGGCGACGTAGCCGAACAGAAACGCGATGAGCGCGAGGAACGAGGCGAGTTGCGCTCGCGGGCGAACGGTCCTGATGAAGAACACGACACCGAGTACGATCAGGCTGACCGCGGAGACGACGGACATCCGCCCGCCATCGTGCAATCTAGGCTCCGGGATACTGTCGGCGAGAAGCGAATCCAGGCTGAGGCGTGCGTCAATGAGATGCTCGAGCAGCGTCGCGAACCCGAAGAGCGCGACGAACACCGCCAACACCCGCACCCAAAGTGATCGCTGACCGCTCGTCGGCCTCGCAACCGCGTTCGAGTGCACCGACGCCGCAGCGAGCGCAAGCAGAATGCCGAGAAGCATGAATGCGCAGGCAGCGTTGAGCGCAAGCCGATCGGACGGCGGAACGAGACGGCTTAGCGCGTCGACGCCGAAGAGCCTGCTGCCGAGCGCGGTGAGACTGATCGCGAACACGACGATCGCGATCGCCCGCACGATGGCCAGCTTCAACCTTAGTCGTCGGTTGTCGTCGAGTTGGGCATCCGAGCCAAAGGCGTTCGCACGTATGCCCGAGCTCATCCGACCCCGCGTTGGTTAGGTTGCTAAGACAACATTCAGGTTTTGGCGAGAAACTTCCATAGGGAGAATTACAGCCATTTCGCTACCGTCGGATCGGTTCTGGGTTCGCGCCCCTTCGGGCTCGATCGACGCACCAAAAGCGGGCGCTCAGCGGTGGTATCGAGCCCGGATTCGAAGCACAATTCGACCGTCCAACTTCTACATTGCAGAACAGAGATGTCACGCGCTGACGGCAGGCATGCGGGTGTTCGCCTGCAACAGGCCTGCTCACGGGAAAAGTCTCGACTGGCATATGAAAAGACGCACCCTGCTCATGGCCACCACCGGAACGCTGGTCCTCGCTCCACTCATCAGGAACGTTCACGCCGATTTCGATACCGACATGAATGATCGACGCAAGGAACTGTACGACTTACTGGGTAAGTTGCCCGCACGCGATCGCAAAGTAGGCGCGGAGCTCGTTTCCACGGAGGACCGAGGAACCTACACGCTCGAGAAGCTCGTGCTCGATCTCAACGGGCTCGAGCCCGCACCGGCGTACTTCGCAAAACCCAAGGGCAAGACGGGACGGCTACCCACCGTGCTGTTCAATCACTCGCACGGCGGCGGCTATACGATCGGCAAGAGCGAATTCATAGCCGGCCGCGAGTATCTGAGCACGCCGCCCTATGCCGAATTCCTCACGTCGCTCGGGTACAACGCATTGTGCTTCGACACGTGGATGTTCGGCGAGCGCGCCACGCGCACGGAGCTCGACACGTTCAAGCACATGCTTTGGCACGGCCGCGTGTTGTGGGGAATGATGGTCTACGATTCGCTCAAAGCGGTGGACTATCTCGTGAGCCGCCCGGATGTCGACTCGAACAGACTCGGCACCGTGGGGATGTCGATGGGCAGCTCGACCGCTCAGTGGCTAGGCGCGCTCGATCCGCGCATCAAGGTCGTCGTCGACATCTGCTGCCTCACCGATTGGCACACGCTCGTGGAGGTGAACGGACTGCAAGGGCACGGCATCTACTACTACGTCCCTGATCTGCTCAATCACTTCACCGCCGGGCAGATGAACGCACTGATCGCACCGCGCGCGCATCTGTCGCTCGCGGGCAATCAAGACCGACTCACTCCGGTCGCGGGTCTCGAGAAGATCGATCGCGAGCTGAGGAGCGTCTACGCGTCGAGCGGCCACCCCGAGAATTGGCGGCTCCTGCGCTACGACAGCGGTCACCTCGAAACGCCTGCGATGCGCGAAGAAGTTCGGAGCTGGTTCAGCGAGAAGCTTTGATGGCCGCCCGAACCGGCTTCCGCGCTCTCCCCTGCATTCATCGAAGGAACCGATCACGGTGATCGATATTTGTCGATCACCGAAACGGTCTCTCCTGATGCGGCACGGACCTTGCGAGCCGATACTGCACCTACGGCCATCACGATCTGGCGACTTCGAGGAGATCATATCGACATTGACGTCACACGCATGATCGTGACGCTACCGGAGGACACATCATGCCGAGAGACGTTTTTCCTCATTCGACGCCCGAGCTCGCCGCCACGCGCAAGAAGCTCGCGCCGGACATCCATGACGCATTCACCAAATTCAGCCAAAGCGTGTTTGCCGACGGCGCGCTGCCGGTCAAGACCAAGCAGCTGATTGCCGTCGCCGTGGCGCACGTGACGCAGTGCCCCTACTGCATCCGCGGGCATACGAAGGCTGCCCTACGGCACGGCGCAACGCCGAACGAGATCATGGAAGCAATTTGGGTCGCCGCGGAGATGCGCGCGGGCGGCGCGTACGCTCATGCCGCCCTGGCGCTCGACACGATCGACGAGGTGCAGCACGGGCGGTCGAACGCATGATCTACAAACGCGCATCGCAAACATCTTTGCGGCACGAATAGCCGGCGCTTCGAGCTCAGTCGGCGCGCCGCACTGTGTACGTCAGCGACGCGCGCCCGCCGGCGGGAAGCTTGAACGTCCAGAGCGGATCGCCCAGCTTCATCGTGTGGCGTCGTGACGCTTCGATAATGCGCAGCCCTTTCGCCGCAGGGTGACGGTACTCGACGGTCACCGGGATGGGCTTGTCATTCTTGAACCGCACTTCCACCTTCGTTTGCTGCTCGGGGCCATCATCGGATTCGATCGTGCGATCTTCGACGATCACGGGCTCGACCCACACGTCCATCGCTCGGCCGAGCTCGATCTCGAACGGTAGACCGACCGGTGTATCTTGCAGCCTCTTTTCTCCGGCCAGCACCACACCCTTCGATTGCGCATTCGGCTCGAGCACGGACACGATGCCGGCGGGCAGCGGCTTGCCGAGCCCTGCGCGCCTCTCGTTCTGCAACCGCAACGTCGCGGTCGGCGCACGAAGCGTCGTATCGGTGGCCGACGCGAGCTCATCGAAGCTCAAGCGATAGCTGTAGAAGCGCTCGAACGGCACGTTGGCTTCATTCAGGAAGCGCACTTGCTTCGACTGCCGTGCCGCCACGGTCGTCGGCGCAGGGAGGCTGTAGAGTTTGTAATCGCCGAGCTCGCTCAACGTCGCATCGAGCGATGGATAAGAATCGACAACGCCTATCGCCTCTCGCATTGCCGCCGGCGCCGGCGCCGCGAGCATCACCGGTACGAGGTCGTGCGCGACCATTTCATCGAGGACACGACTCTCGAACACACCGAACGGCCAGCAGTTTCGCGTGTAGCGCTCCTGATTGGGACCCGGCGGCCGAGTCTCATCCGGCGTGCGTGCGAGCTCCCCTGCGACCACTTCGGTCGGCGCGTTCGCGAACGTCGTTGCCGCCTGATTGACGAGCGTAATCCAACCGGTCAGGTTCAACGTGCGGCCGTCTGCGTTGATCGTCGCGACGTAATCGGCCGCCCAGTTGAGCCCGAGCGCGAGATAGCTGAGCTGGATCGTGTATCGGCCCGCGCGTTCTGCACGGATCTTCATCGACAAGGTCGGCTGTTCCGCGAGACCCTCGGGGACGGCATCGAACACGAGCTTCTCGGCGTAGCCGCTGCAATCGAACGCTTCGATTCGGCCATCGATGTCGAGCATCACGCCGTTCGGCCCGGAGCGAAGCATCGCGCGCTGCTCGCTGACGCGCCCCGTCGCTTTGTCGGTGCGCACGAGACGAACGCTCCGTCCGACCGATTTCGAGATCAGCGTCCCTGGACTCAGCAGGTCGTAATCGAAGTTGCTCTCGAGAACGAGCGCGGGTAGCCCGTCGAGCGCCGCGGTCTGCGGCACGATGGCATCCGCGACACCTCGAAACACGAGCGTCGATACACCGGCCGGCACCTCAATCCTGCGCGTTTCGGTGATCATCGCGAGTCCGGTGGAATCGGGCTCGCCACCCCATGCATCAGACTGCGAAAGATCGAGGCTCGGGCCCCGATAGATCGTCACCTGCACCGATTCCGGCCTCGGCGAGACGATGTTCGCCGCAGCCGGCAGCGACAGCATCGCTGCGAGCAGCGCGAGCGGCAGCGTCGAGGCGCAGCGACGCATGCGATCACCAACCGGTTTCGACGGTGAACGTAAGCTTCGTCTCCCCGTTTGCCGGCACGGGCACGGCCCATTGCAGCGTGTAAGCATCCGGGCGCGTGCTCTTGATGCTCTCCGACAAGACCTTGCCATCGCGCCACAATCCGCCTTGACGAATATCCACCGTCACGGGTTCATTGCGCGCGTTACGGACGAGATAGCTCATCGAATAGCGCGAACGCC
>JAAYXG010000010.1 GCA_012516015.1 Lysobacteraceae bacterium
CGCACTCGTCTGGGGCACGGGGCGCGCGGTCTACTTCGCGCAGCAGCAGCGTTCGCTCATCGAAACATCGCTTCGCAGGACGAACGAGGCGCTCGTTCGCAGCAATGCCGAGCTGCGTCGTTTCGCGCACGTGGCGGCGCACGATCTGCAGACGCCGCTGCGCGCGATCGGAAGCTTCGCAGAGCTGCTGAACTTACACTATGCGGATCGGCTCGATGAAAAAGGAAGAGAATGGCTCGAACGCATTCGCAACGCCGTACTGCACATGCAGACGCTCGTTCGCGATCTGCTGACTTACTCGAGAATCGAAACGCAGGAAAGCCCGACACGCGAAGTACGAATGGAAGAGGTGCTCGACCGGGTACTTTCGCTACTGGAATCCGAGATTCGCGATACGGGCGCGCTCATTACACGTACGAAACTTCCTGTCGTCGTTGGGGATGCAACTCAACTCGTACAGCTCTTATTGAATCTGCTACAGAACGCGATCAAATATCGATCGACCGAGGCGCCGCGTATCCAGGTCGCGGCGGAGCGAAGGGGCGATCGATGGGTGTTCTCGGTGGCGGACAACGGCATCGGCATCGAGCCGCGTCATGCGGAGCGCATATTCGAAGTGTTCGAGCGGCTGCACACGGCGCAAGAGTATCAGGGCACCGGGATCGGGCTTGCGATCTGCCGTCGCGTCGTTCAGCGTCATGGCGGTGAGATCTGGGTCGAATCGGAGCCCGGCCGCGGCAGCACCTTCTTCTTCACGCTGCCGGCCGTCGAAGAGGAGGCCTGAGCATGCCCGAGCGTCCGAGGCTCCTGCATGGTCGACCCGCAATCGTGCTGCTGGCCGAGGACAACGAGAACGATATCGAGCTGACAAGAATCGGATTTGAGCAGTCGGGATTCGCCGTGGATCTGCACGTGGTGCGAGACGGGGAGGCCTGCGTGCAGTTTCTGCGCAAGCAGGACGCTTACGCGAACGCCGATACGCCCGACCTCGTGCTGCTCGATCTGCAGATGCCGAAGATGAACGGGATGGAAGTGCTTAAAGCGCTGAGCTCGGAGGACGCGCTCAGACACATCCCGGTGATCGTCCTTACGACCTCCAGCAGCGAGCGCGAGGTCACGGAAGCGTATCGACAGCACTGCCGCGGCTACCTCATCAAACCCATCGGCTTTGGCGAGTTCGTACGGGCCGTTCGTGCACTCGGAGAGTACTGGTTCAATCTCGTCGCCTTGCCGAAAGGGTGATGCAGCGCGGGAGTCGTGCTGCAGCCGCGGCATTGCATTTATCACGGATGGTTTTCGATTCCTAACGCGGTCAGATTTCGGGCCTCCTTTCTTGCCGCAACGGTCCACGGTCAACCGTCGAAGCGCCAAGTAGGCGCGACTAGCTCATGACGCGATCGCTTTCATGCGCGTGGATCCTGTTGTCGGTGTCGGGTGCAATCGCCCAACCCGCCGTCGCACAGGTGCTCGGGCCCGATCGTGCCGACGAATCGCCTCCCGCCGTTTCGCAACAGCCTGCGGATCCGCTCGAGCGCACCACGCCGCGAGATGCGATCACGTCATTCGTTCGTGCCGTCGAGCGAGATGACTTGGTATCTGCCGCAAGATACCTGCAGACCGCGGAACCGCGTGAGAACACCGACGCTCTGGCGCGCGACCTGAAGTCGCTGATCGATCGCTATTTCGGTCAACCGCTCACGACCATAGACGATTCGCCGGACGGAGCGCTCGATGATGGACTGGAGATGGATCGCGAGCGCGTCGGTCCGCTCACGATCGGAGAACGCACGCTCGACATCGAGTTGATCCGCGTAACTCACCCGCAAAGCGGTCCGATTTGGCTGATCTCGTCCGAGACGCTCGCTCGCGTTCCGGACTTACGCGATTTCGTCGAGCTAAGCTGGATCGAGCGCACGCTGCCGAGAGCTCTCGTGAAACGAGATCTGTTCGGCGTCTCGCTCGCTCATTGGGCCGTCTTCGCAGCGTCGCTCCTCGTTCCTTTGCTCTTGCTCGCGCTGATCACGGGCATCTGCGCGGGTGTCGCGCGAAGGGTCGTGCGCAATCCGGTGCGAAGGCGAGAGCTGGACACGTGGTATGCGGCTGTCCGATGGCCCGCGATTGCGGCGATGACACTCGTTATTCAGGGCACGTTCATTCCCGCCCTCGGATTCCCGGTGACTTTTCGTATCGTGTACGCGCGTATCGCTGTGCTTCTGTTCGTCGTCGCCGCGGCCTGGTTGATGCGTCGGCTGCTGACGCTCGGCTTCGCGCGTGCCCGCTCGATGACCTGGGGCAAGGATGCTGCGAGCACGAGATCGCTGATGGTGCTCGGCGAACGCCTTCTCAAGGCCCTCGTCTTGGTCGTGGCCATCATCGTGACCCTCCTGATTCTCGGCGTCGAATCGAAGACCGCGCTCGCCGCGTTCGGTATCGTCGGTGTCGCGCTCGCGCTCGGCGCGCAAAGAACCGTCGAGAATCTACTCGGAGGCGTGTTCATGCTGAGCGATCGCGCCATTGCCGTCGGCGACTTGTGCAGTATCTCGAATCGGCTGGGATGGATCGAAGACATCACGCTGAGATCCGTGCGATTGCGCACCCTCGACAACTCGCTCGTGTCGGTGCCCGCCGGCGTGCTGGCGCAGGAAGGCATCGAGAACTTCGCGACCCGCGAGAAGATCTTGGCGCAGAACATTCTGCGGCTACAGCACGGTACGCATCCCGATCAATTGAGGCGCATCCTGAGCGGCGTGCGCAAGCTCCTCGATGCCAATCCGAAGATCGAGCGAGACACCTCGCGGATCCGTCTCGTCAACTTCGCAGCCGAAGCGATCGAGCTCGAGCTATTCGCGTACGTGCTGACGGCCGATGTTCCGGAGTTCCTCGCGATTCGCGAGGAGCTATTGCTCGAGATCGCCGCCACGATCGACGCGGAAGGCAGCGGCTTCGCGCAACCGACGCAGTTCATCTACCTGGACGAGACGCCGATCACGCAAGCGGTCGCTCCGAAGGCCGGTGCACGCAGCGACACGCGCTCGTCGCAATCGATCGCAGGCGCATCAATCGATTCCGAGACGCTCGCGGCGAGCAGATGAGGAAGGCCGCCGCGACCGCAGCCTACAGCCCACAGTCTACAGCCGACAGCTTCGGAGGAGACGCAGATGGCTACGACACAGGTGCCTGGAACTGAATCCGGAGAACTGGACTCGGCGCGCATCGCGCGAGGGGCGGAAGCGAGAGACGCCGGCACGACGATCTCCACTGTATCGCTCTCGAGAGAGACACTCGATGAGGCCGATGCGCGTGCGCGCGAGATCGAACAGCAGCTAACCGATGACGAGCGGTTCTCGCTCATTTTCAGCGTGATGGGGCACGTGCCGGGCGGCCTTGCGGGCCCGCGCGATCCGCGCATCCCCGAAGACCTCGAGAATATGAGCGCGGGCTACACGCCGGGCGTGCCGAGGCTCGGCATTCCGGCGATCCAAAGCTCGGACGCCAGCATGGGTATCACGAATCCTGGCTATCGGCCTGACGACAAAGGGGCTACGGCGTTTCCTTCACTGATCGCGCTCGGTGCGAGCTTCAATCCGCAGCTCGTGAGAGAGGGCGGCGAAGCGATCGCGCGCGAGGCGCGCATTCGCGGCTTCAACGTGCAGCTCGCGGGCGGATGCAACCTAGCACGCGATCCGCGCAACGGTCGGAACTTCGAATATTTTTCCGAAGATCCGTATTTGAGCGCGGTGCTCGCAGCAGAGCAGGTGAACGGCATTCAGAGCCAGGGGGTCGTCTCGACGCTCAAGCACTACACTCTGAATTGCAACGAGACCAATCGACATTGGCTCGATGCGCTCATCGACCCTGTAGCGCACCGCGAATCCGACTTGCTCACCTTCCAGATCGCGATCGAACGTTCGCAGCCCGGCTCGATCATGAGCGGGTACAACAAGATCAACGGCGAGTACGCGGGCGGAAATCGTCATCTGCTCAATGACGTGCTCAAGGATGCGTGGGGCTACAAGGGTTGGGTGATGTCCGATTGGGGCGCGACGCTGGGATGGGAGTTTGCATTGAACGGGCTCGATCAGGAGTCGGGCGCGCAGGCCGATCGGGTGATGTGGGGGAAGGAGCCGTTCACCAGCGACCTGAAGGAGGCCTATACGAGCGGCAAGCTACCCAAAGAGCGTCTCTCCGATATGGTGCGTCGAATCTTGCGGTCGTTGTTTGCCGTTGGCGCGGACAACTGGGGATCGGCACCTCCGGTCGACATGGATAGGCACGATGCAGTTGCCCTCGAAGGGGCGCGGCAGGGCATCGTATTGCTGAAGAACGACGGCGTGCTGCCGCTTGCAAGCGATGCGCCGCTCAAGATCGCGGTGATCGGCGGATATGCGCAGCAAGGCGTGATCAGCGGAACCGGATCAGGTGCGGTCTCGCCCGTCGGCGGCTTCGCGGGCGTCATCAAGATCGGCGGCGCGGGCGTCATGGGAAAACATCGCAACCTCTTTCTGTTCGCGCCATCGCCGCTGGAAGAACTGAAGAAGGCGTTCCCCAAAGCACAGTTCGACTTCGACCCCGGCTATACGCCCGCGGAAGCGGCACTGACGGCGAAGCGCTGCGATGTGGTGATCGCCTTCGGCATCCGCGTCGAAGGCGAAGGTTTCGACAGCGTCGATCTGTCGCTGCCGTGGGGGCAGGACGCGGTGATCGATGCAGTCGCAACCGCAAACCCAAACACGATCGTCGTGGTCGAAACCGGCAACCCGGTTTCGATGCCTTGGCGAGACAAGGTGCGAGCCATTCTCGAAGCGTGGTATCCGGGTCAGTCGGGCGCGCGTGCGATCGCCGACGTGCTCGCGGGTCGCGTCAATCCATCGGGCCGCTTGCCCATCACGTTCCCCGAAAGTCTCGCGCAAACGCCGCGGCCCGAGCTGCCGGGTCTCGGCACGCCGTGGGGCAGCGCGGTGACGATCGACTACAACGAAGGTGCGGAGATCGGGTATCGGTGGTTCGCGAAGAAGGGTGCGAAGCCGATGTTCGCGTTCGGGCATGGCTTGAGCTACACGACGTTCGAGTACAGCGATCTGAAGGTGAGCGGCGGCGAGACGGTGACTGCGAGCTTCGACGTGAAGAATGTCGGCAAGCATGCAGGCGCGGACGTACCGCAGCTCTATCTGACCGACGCCGCGGGCGAGAAGCGCATGCGCCTGCTCGGATTCGAGCGCGTCACGCTCGAGCCCGGTGAGAATCGAAGGATCACGCTCGGCGCCGATCCGCGATTGCTCGCGCGATTCGACGGTGAGGTAGGCAAGTGGAGCATCGCGGAAGGGGCGCATCAGGTTGCCATAGGCAAGTCCGCGGCGGATCTCGTTTTGAGGGGAGATACGTATCTGTCTGCCCGACAGTTCGGCGTCTGAGCTTTCGCGAGAGCGGACGTTCTGACTAACCGCCAACCGCTAACTGCTAGCCGCTTCCCATGGACATTCAATCGCTAATCCTCGCCGGTATCACCCTCAGCATCTTCCTCACGGTGCTCTCGATCGGCATGCGGATGGCCCCAGGAGACTTGCAGTGCGTCTTGAGCAACCCGCCCCGGCTTGCTCGTGCGCTGCTCGCGATGAACATCCTCGGGCCCATCGTCACGATCGCCATCTGCAAGACCTTCTCGTTGCACCCCGCCGTGATCGTCGGGCTCGTGACGCTCTCGATTGCGCCCATCAACGCGATGTTCTCGAAGGCAATGCTGCCGCTCGTTGCGCCGAGCAACCCTGCTTATGCGCGCGGGCTTTTCTTCGCGAGCACTGTGCTCTCGGTGGTTCTCACGCCGCTCGCTGTGGAGGTGATCCAGCGCCTGTTCGGAGAAGGGGAGGTCGTGCACCTGAGCCCGCTGCTCGTCGCGCAAGTCGTCATCGGCTCCGTGCTGCTGCCGCTCGGCATCGGCCTGGCGATCGGACGTTGGCGCCCTGTTACGCGCAATTGGGTGCCGGGCATTCAGAAAGCGAGCGGGGTCGTGCTTCTCGTCTGCGCGATCCCCATCGTCGTAGGCGCGTGGCCGCACATGGCGTCGCTCGTGCGCGAAGGCACGATCGCCGCGATCGTTCTTATCGCGCTGATCGGGCTTGCGGTTGGGCACTTCCTCGGCGGGCCCGCGGAAGACGATCGCACCGTGCTCGCGTTCGCGACGGTGTCTCGTCATCCGGGCGTTGCCGTTGCGATTGCGAGTCTCACGGGTGAACCGCTCGCCCCGGTCGGCGTGCTGCTCGCCGTGCTCGTAAGCGAGCTCGCTGTGATTCCGTACAAGACGTGGCGCAAGCGCTTGCGAGCAGCGGAGCCCGGCGCCGCGCCGCATCGCCCGCCGCCCGCGGGCGCGCATTGAAGCAGGGTGTGGGCTATCGATGTCATCGAGCGTGTGACACGGCGGCCATGGTTTCAGGCTCGCGAACAGCGTTTTTGATCGCCTTGATGGCTCTTACCTTCGCGCTGGAGGGGTGTTCGGTCTTGGCGCAGTTGCGACCTAGCTATCGCGCCGCGGAGGAGCGCGCACAGAAAATGCAGGAGCTGCAACTGCGAGTCATGCGCTTCGCCGACGGGTATGTTGGACGCGTGCGCGAGGCAACATCGGCGTACCAGGCCAGCGCGGTCACGACGCAAGCACGTTTGGATGCACAAGAGTGGAAGGTCCAACAGTCGAACGCGGCGTATACCATCGCGAGCGGATCGAACCCGTTCATCAACACGCTCGATATCGTCGTGCTCGCGACATTGAGCCGCATGGTCATCGACGATGTGTGGATGGATGCGGGTGCGCGCGAGCAGGCGCAGTTCTTGCGTGACACGCACACCGCGCTCGAACGCGACGCTTGGCGCATCGTCGAGGATGTTCTCGACGATAACCAGAGATCCGAGCTTCGTGAGATCATCGAACGCTGGCGAGTGAAGCATCCCCATGTGGATTCCGTGGCCTACATTCACTTCACGGACTTCGCCGCCGCCGCTGGTGTCGATCGCACCCAAGGAGCCTCTCCGGACAATCTCTTCTCGCTGTTCGGATTGGACGTCTTCAGCGGACTCGATCCGGCCGTGCGTGAGATTGCGCAGACGCGCGAATTGGCCGAACGATCCATTTTCTACCTGCAGCGTGCGCCGACGCTGCTC
>JAAYXG010000114.1 GCA_012516015.1 Lysobacteraceae bacterium
ACTGCGGTCAGGCCGTTGTCGGCTGCCCGTGGCCAACATCGCGCCATGCGATTTCCACGAATGGCGGCAACGAACCTGGAGCTGACGCTCTCGCTGGTGGCTTGGTCCCCGGGCGCTCGCGCGCAGTTGCCTGCCGGCGCGATCGAGCAGGCTTGGTTGCGTAACCTGCTCGCTTCGACCCTTGAAGTGCGCCAAGACGAAGCGCTCGCTAGCATCGACTTGCCCGACTGCCTCACGCCCGGTGAGCTTGCGGCGAGTCTTTCGGCGCAGGCGGACCGCTTCCATGGCGACGAGGGTGCGCAGAAACGGGAAATGGAGCTGGGCGTTCCGCTATGGGTTGCCGGGGCAGCGGGCGGCACGTCGCGCCGAAGCGCGAAGTCTGTAGGAACAGGTGCATGCGCAACGCTCGCTGTCGCTTCTGATGCTTGCGGGCGAAGTGTGCATGCGATGGTGGGCGCTGGCTGTCGCGCGAACCGCCCGCGACCTCGCGCGCGACGAGCGCCTCGCGGCCGAGGCCGGGCTGTGCAGGCACAGGCGCTTGTGCAGGCGCAGGAAGTGAGCCTTCGAGCGATCACCGGAGTCGAAGTGCCGCCGGTCCTCGAGGGTGAAGCCGTCACCTTGCAGTCCATCGCACTTGTTCTTCCAGCTCGTGAGCCGTTGCTAACGGCGGGGCTGGATGCTGGTGACCGGCAACCGCCCGGTGACCGAGTGGGGGACGTGTTCGCGGATGCCGACATCGCTACCGCGATCCCGATCGACTGCTGCATCACAGCCACGTCGTCACGATCCGCGGCGCCAGCTACCGGCTGCGCACGAACGGCGCGCTGGCCTGGTTCAACAGGCCAGCGCGCTAACGACATCGACGATCAACTGATCATCAACCGCGGGGCAGCACTCGATGTCGTCGGGGCGTCAGTTCTGGATGTCGCTTGACACTTAGATTGCTCCGCTATTTCGTCGCTGTCGCAGAAGAGCTGCATCTCGCCCGTGCGGCCGACCGCCTCGGCATCGAGCAATCTCCCGTATCGCGGGCAATGCGCGACCTCGAACGTCTGCTGGGCGTCTCATTGTTCGACCGCAGTGCCCGGCAGACGCGGCTGACTTGGGCCGGCCAGGTGCTGCTGGGCGAAGCTCGGCGCGTGCTGGCAACCGTGGACCAAGCGGTTCAAGCTACTAAGGAAACTCTGCATAACCCGCCTCGAACCCTCGATGTGATGCGATGATTCGGGGATCGATCTGCGGCATCTCTGAACGATGAAACAAGCGGACTTGGGTTTGAACCTGTCGACCAAGCGCACGCGCAAACGCGAGTTCCTGGACGAGATGAACCGTGTGGTGCTGTGGGCGCAACTGATCGCGCTGATCGAGCCGCACTACCCGAAGGGCAAGACCGGGCGCCCGCCGATGGGCATTTCGACGATGCTGCGAGTTCACTTCATGCAGCAGTGGTTCGGACTGAGCGACCCTGCGATGGAAGAGGCGCTGCACGACGTGCCGCTGTATCGCGAGTTCGCCGGCCTCGAAGGTCCGATGCGCCGGCTGCCGGACGAGAGCACGATCCTGCGGTTTCGCCATCTGCTCGAGAAGCACGAACTGGCCGCTCCGATCCTGGCGACGGTCAATGCGGTTCTGCAGCAGCACGGGCTGATGCTCAAGGCCGGTACGGTAGTCGATGCGACGCTGATCTCGGCGCCGAGCTCGACGAAGAACAGCACCGGCGAGCGCGACCCCGAAATGCGCCAAACGAAGAAGGGCAACAACTGGTACTTCGGCATGAAGGCGCACATCGGCGCGGACGCCGAGTCTGGACTTGTGCACACGGTGATCGGCACGCCGGCGAACACCAACGACGTGACGCAGGCCGCGGCGCTGTTGCACGGCGACGAGCGGATTGCGTTCGGAGATGCGGGCTACCAGGGTGCAACAAGACGGCCGGAGGCAACCCTCAAGAACTGGCATGTCGCGATGCGCCCCGGCAAGCGACGTGCGCTTGATCCGAACGACCCGGCCGATGCGATCGTCGACAAGATCGAGCGCTTGAAGGCCAGCGTTCGGGCCAAGGTCGAGCATCCGTTTCGAGTGATCAAACGACAGTTCGGCTTTGTGAAGGTGCGCTACCGCGGGCTGACGAAGAACACCGCGCAGCTGACGACGCTGTTTGCGCTGTCGAATCTGTGGATGGCCAGGCGCGAACTGATGGCGATGACGCCATGAATCCGTCTGTAGTCCGCTGTTCGCGGCTGCGGAGCGCCCGTCCGGGACCGAATCGCCGAGATTCCACTCTCGCGTTCGAACGCCTGGCTCCGAAAAAGTGTCGATCATTGACGTAACAGGCGGATTCATGAGATTCGGCGGCGCGTCGATCTCTCGAACGTGTTGATCAGACGTTCCCTAAGGCTGCAGCGCAGGGCTACCAGAGCTATTTGCGCATCGCCATCTGCGACAGCCTTGCCCAGCCACGCATCGCCTCATTACTGGCGCGCAGCCGCGAGGAAGAACCTGAATTGGGGATTCGGGTCTTTGAGCTGCCGTTCTCGCGGCAGCTCAAGGGCCTGCACGACGACCTGCTGGATGTCGGCTTCGCCCTGTCGGATGCGGTCAACGGAGGGCTGAGCGCCGAGCCTGCCTGGAGCGATCCGCTATCGGTGATCGTGCCGACACGCCATCCGCTGCTCGCGTATGCACAGGTCAAGTTGGAAGACGCCTTGAAGTTTCCGCTGGTGCTGTGTCACCCGGATGCGGCGTCAGGCTGCCATGACCAGATTCAGGCACTGCTCGACGGCGCAGC
>JAAYXG010000115.1 GCA_012516015.1 Lysobacteraceae bacterium
GCGCTCGTGCGCTCGATCAAGGGATTCGAGAACGCGCATATCACGCGTCCCGGATATGCGATCGAGTACGACTACTTCGATCCGCGAGACTTGCAGCCGACGCTCGAGACGAAGTTCCTGGAAGGACTATTTTTCGCGGGCCAGATCAACGGCACGACCGGATACGAGGAAGCGGCGGCGCAAGGGCTTCTCGCCGGGCTCAACGCGGCGGGAAAGGTCTTGGGGCGCGAACCGTGGTCACCGCGTCGCGACGAAGCCTACATCGGCGTGCTCGTCGACGATCTCATCACGCGCGGCACGAGCGAGCCGTATCGAATGTTTACGAGTCGCGCGGAATACCGGCTGCTCTTGCGCGAGGACAACGCGGATTTTCGCCTGACGCCGAAAGCGCGCGAATTGGGTCTCATCGACGATGAGCGTTGGCGCTTTTTCGAGTCGAAACGGGAGGCGACTGCGCGCGAGATCGCTCGACTCGAGAAGACTGTCGTGCATCCCGGCAGCGTGCCTGAGAACGTCGCGCCGGAGCTTTTCGGCGGCGAGCTGACGCGACCGATGCATGCGTTCGATCTGTTGCGGCGGCCCGAGGTTTCGCACGCCGCGTTGACGTCGCTCGCCAGCGTGGGACAAGCCGAATGGATGGCTGCGCACGATGCGGACGAGCGCCTGGTCGAACAGGTTCGCCTGCAGACCGAGGTCCTTGCGAAATACACCGGCTATATCGATCGACAGCGAGAGGAGATCGAGCGCCAGCGCCGTCACGAAGAAGCGAAGCTCCCCGCCGATCTCGACTATGCGGAAGTCCGCGGCCTGTCGATCGAAGTGCGTCAGCGGCTGAAGGAAGCGCGTCCGACGACACTGGGTCAGGCGGCACGCGTGCCTGGTGTTACGCCCGCAGCCATTTCATTGTTGCTCGTGCACCTGAAGAAGCGCTCAGGCGTTCACCGAGCAGCGGAAGCAGTGGGCTAGACAGGCCGAAGTCTCATGCCCGTTTGCGCAGCGCGCCGGACCCGCCTCTTTGTCTAGTCGAACGAACGTCGGCTCGCACACGTCGCGTCATATTCCGTAAAGTTCAGTCCGTTCGCGCCGATAGAGCTTGTGAACTCCTTCATCGTTTGCCCCCGACGATGACTGGTACGCTGCGCGTGCGCCCCCAGGGACTTGTTTGGCACTTATGACGTGGTTTGTAATTTTCGCCTGCTCCGTATTCGGACTCTACTTCTGGCGACTGCACCGCCAGCAGCAACGCGAGCTCAATAGCCCTTTGGCGAGTCATCGCCTCGGACACAGTCATATCGGTCAAGTGGTCGTGCTCGAGAGCGGCTTGCAGAATGGCACGGGCCGCATTCGCCTCGGCAATCGGGAATGGGCGATTCGCGGCCCCAATCTGCCGCCCGGCGCAAAGGCGCGCGTCACCGGCGTCGACGGCACCGTCCTGCTCGTCGATCGCGTCGCGGCCTAGAGCGAACGACCCCGTCGGATCACGGTGCAGGCGGAGTCGCGCTGCAGCCTTGCTCCTTCATCGCGCGAGCGGAGAAGTCTTTCCACAGCTGCTCTGCCTGCTCGCGCGCTTTCTCGAGGAGCGCTTCTTCCGCGTTCTGCGTGAGCGCTCTTATCGCTTGGGCGAAGCCGGTCGCGTGCACGATATAGGCATCGCCCATACATCCCGCTTCATTCAATCGGTCGCCGAAGTACTGCCACGCGAGCAGCTGCGCTCGAGACATTCGCCCGCCCCAGGGCATGCGAGCCATAGACAGAAATGCGGTCGGCTCCCCATCGCGTGCGGCATCGATGCCGAACGCGCGTGCGCTCGATGCATCCGCCGGATGTCCGTCGCAGCCGAGCGCCATGCAATTTGCGAGGTCGACTTTGGCTTTCGGCATCGTCGTTCCCGCCTGCTTCAAGTAGAGCCGGATCGATGCCACGTCCTCGGTGCGCTCGGCACGCTGCACATCGATCACGCGACGAGTCGCGACGGCATACATCGCCGGTGCGTACCCCTTCTTCGCGGCCGCTTCTAAGAGCGCATCGCGGATTCTCGGATCGCGCGTGAACTGCGCGAGCTCGGTGGCGCTCGCCGGCCGCCCGGCATCGGCCGCCTCCCGCAGGCGATCCTCGATTGCACCATAGTCGAAGCTTGCTTTGCGGCATCCTTGCACTGCGCGCGGCATGAACGCGGCCTCCGCGTGCAGTACGCCGGCGGCGCGCGCCGCGCGCTCGGGGGGCAGGATGCTACTCAGCTTGTCGATTTGCTCCTCGAGATTCGGCGGCCGTGCACTGCCGACGCGACTACACCAATGCTGGATTCGCACGAGCGCAATGTTCGCCTCTTCGCTCCCCTTTGCTGCCGCGTCGCCGAGCGCCGCGACCGCGCGGTCGGCGTGACCGCGCGCGAGATCGTCGATCGCAGTTTGCGGGACGTGCAGCCCACGCAAGTTCCGCCAGTGCGTGACGCGTTGCAGCTGCTCGTAGAACCGAGCTTCGTCAGTCGGAACGACGTTACCCGCATGGGCTGCTTCGTTCGGCGCCGTCTCGTTCTGAGTCTTCGGCGCTTCGATCGCATGCGCACACGTCGCTGCTAGGAGAATCGCACAAAATCCAGGCAACGAGCTGCGCATGCTGCTTGCTCCTACTGCATGGCGTCGGGGATCAGGTCGTACTCGACCTGCACATTGCCGGTGAAGCTCATCTCGCCGCTTTGATACGTACCCGCAGCGTCGGATTCGGCCATGGCCGCCATCGTACGCTTTTGATAAGGCATGGGCGGCGGTACGAAGCCGGAGCTGGCCGAGATCGTACGCGGCGCGCCCAAGCGCGCGCCCGCAGCCTTCGCGACGGCCTCCGCATTCAAACGCGCATCCTGCACCGCTTTCGCAAGCGCTTCGCGTTCGAGCTCGCGCCGCTTGCTCGAGTCGAGCTGCGGCTCGCTCACTTGGTTGACCCCGAGATCGACGGCACGCTCCAATAATTGCCCGAGCTTGTCGAGATCCCGCAAATCCACTTCGATCTGACGCGAAACGTAATAGCCGATCAGATGGCGTTCGCGTGCAGTGTTGTCCCAGTTGTACTCGGGTTGGACATTGATGCGGGTTGCGCGCACGTACTTCTGATCGATCTTCAAATCGCGTGTGAGCTTCAACGCCTCATCGACGACGCGGGCGACTTCCGCGCGCGCTTCTTCGAGCTTCGGACGGCGCGACTCGATGCCTAGGAGCACGATCGCTTTGTCGGGCTCGGCCTGAATCTCGCCTTGCCCGGAGACGGTCACGGTGCGCACGCCGGATTCGGCTGCGTTTGCGAAAGGGGATACGGCCAATATGCCGATCATCAGGAGCGCCATCTTGTACATGTACTCGAGTCCTCGATCGAGCCGCAGCGCGCGGCGATACGAAGTTTGTCCTGTCCTCGCACCGAGAGTTCAGCCTCCTACTCTCGTGCGCTCGAAGCGACGGAACGCTAACCCAAAAGAGATCCGATGAGCGTTCGTATCTCGGATCGGTTCGCGACCAAGTGCTCGCCGCGCCCGGACGCGATCGCTTCGAGGTCGGCCGTCGCGCGTTCGAAATCGTCGTTCACGACGACATAGTCGAACTCGTCCCAATGCGACATGTCCGCGATGCTATCGCGCAGGCGCCGCGCGATGACCTCTTCGCTGTCCGTTGCGCGCGTTCGCAAACGCTGCTCCAACGCCTCCCGCGAGGGAGGCAGGATGAAAATCGTGCGACATTCGGGCATCGCCCGGCGCACTTGCTGCGCACCTTGCCAATCGATCTCCAAGAGGACGTTCTCGCCTCGCGCGAGCATCTGCTCGACCTGCGCGCGCGATGTGCCGTAACAATTGTCGAACACTTGCGCATGTTCCAGGAACTCGCCGTTCGCGACCATCCGATCGAACTCGGCGCGATCGACGAAGAAGTAATCGTGTCCGTTCTGCTCCGTGTCGCGCGGTCGGCGAGTCGTGTACGAAATCGAAAATCGCAGCTGAGGCATGCGCTTCATGAGCGCACGAACGAGCGAGGTCTTGCCGGCGCCAGACGGCGCTGCGATCACGAACAATTTGCCGCGGGGCGTGCTCATCTAGGGATTCTGAATTGCTGTTGACGTGGATGGCGCTATTCGACGTTTTGTACTTGCTCGCGCATCTGCTCGATCGCCACCTTCATGTCGACTGCGGCTTTCGTCGTTTCGGCGTCCTGCGACTTGGATGACAACGTGTTCGCCTCGCGATTGAGCTCCTGCATCAGAAAATCGAGACGCCGCCCGGCCGGTTCGGAAGAAGCGAGCGCGGCTTCAACCTCGTCCAAGTGTCCGGCGAGGCGATCCAATTCCTCGTCTACGTCCATCTTGTGTGCGTACAAAACGAGCTCCTGTTCCAGCCGCTCGCTGTCCGGTGTGAGGCCGAGCTGCGAGATGCGCTCCTTGATCCGATCGCGCACGCGTTGCGAAACCTCCGGTAGCCGCACCTTTACCGCTCGTGTCTGTGCTCGCATCGTCGCACATCGTGCGAGCAGCAGCTCGCGGATCCGTTGTCCTTCGCGCAACCGCATTTCGTTGAGCTCCGTCAGCGCTTCGCGCGTGAGCTCGAGCGCCGCGGCAGTGACCGGTGCAAGATCGAGCTCTGCTTCGCGCACGATGCCCGGCCAACGCAACAGCTCCACAGGGCTGATCGGGGCAGTTTCCTTCAGGCGCTCGCGCACCTCCTCGATGCGCGCGGCGAGCTCATCGAGCAGGCGCGTGTCGAGCTCGAGTGCGCGTTGCGTATCCGCAGCGGGCTTCAGGTAGATATTCGCATCGACCTTGCCGCGCCTCAGCGAGCTCGAGATCGCTTGGCGGATCTCGTTGTCCAAGGTCCGCAGCTCCTCGGGCAGACGCACCGTAATCTCGAGATAGCGATGATTCACCGTGCGCATCTCGCAGGTGAGCGTCCCCCAAGGACCCTGACGCTCGCGTCGTGCGAAACCTGTCATGCTGCGGATCATATTGCCTCGAACCGTCGGGTTATGTGCAAGCGAGCGCGTTAAGTCGCAAAACGCGGATCGATGCGACGACTTAAGGCAAAAGCCGTCTTAACTGCGACCGCGCGCCGGTGTATAAAGCGCCGCTAAGATAATCTGATCTGCTGCCAGTGTCCGAGAATCCGCGGATTCGCCACAACCGTCAGATGTCGACCAGGAAGCGATGAAGGCCCAGATAACGGCCCAGGGTGGACCCAAGGTCAACCGAGGTGGCAGGGCACATCGACGCTTTCCAAAGTGTAACAGTTGAGCGCCGTTTCGGCCGGAGCCCGCGCTTGCGGATCGAGCATGCTGACCTGAGTCTGATCGGAGACCGGGAAGACAACCAAGACCGAGTTGCCGTCGCCGCGAACGACCATGCCGTGCTGCTGATCGTCATCGACGGTATGGGAGGCCATTCGGACGGCAGCCGCGCCGCGGACACGGCGCTCAAGAGCCTGCTCGATTCGTTCCACCAGACACCCACGCCGATCTTCGATCCGCTCGGCTTCCTGCATCTGTCGCTGAGCCGCGCTCACGACGAGGTGGCAGGGCTCGGCAATTCACAGAGCATCGACGCGCGCCCCCGCGCGACGACGGCAATCTGCCTGGTACAGGACGGGGCCGCCTACTGGGCGCACATCGGCGATAGCCGTGTCTACCACATTCGACACGGCAAGGTGCTCGAGCGCACGCGCGATCACAGTCACGTCGAGTTGCTGCTCCGAGAAGGCAAGATCACCGAGGAGGAGATCGCCAACCACCCGATGCGCAACTTCGTCGAGTGCTGCCTTGGCGGCGATCCGGCCATCCCCGAGATGACGATCAACGGTCGCCGGGTGCTGCAACCGGGCGATGTCATTCTTTTGTGCACGGACGGCATTTGGGCGAACTTGCGCGACCCCGACATTGCCGCGTTCTTCCGCGACGACACACAGCATCTTCGCGCATGGCTCGAGGCGCTCGGACGACGCGCGGTGCAGGCCTCGGCCCCCTTCAGCGATAATGCCTCCGCCGTCGTTTTGCGATGGATCGGCGACTGACTGAATGCCAGGACGTGCGATCCTTGCATCATGGATCGGCACGGCAACCCAAGCGCGGATAGCATCCAGTCGCTTTCAGGCGAGATGAAATCATGAAGCGACGACCTAGCGGTCGCGCGGCAGATCAGCTGCGCGACGTCAAAATTACCCGTCACTACACGCGGCATGCCGAAGGCTCGGTCCTGATCGAGTGCGGCGATACGCGGGTGTTGTGCACGGCCACGGCGGAGGACGTCATTCCATCGTTCTTGAGGAACACAGGGCGCGGATGGGTGACCGCCGAGTACGGCATGCTGCCGCGCGCGACGCACACACGGACGCGGCGCGAAGCCGTCAGCGGCAAACAGGGTGGGCGTACGCTCGAGATTCAGCGCTTGATCGGCCGTGCCCTGCGAGCGGTGATCGACTTGAAAGCGTTGGGCGAGCGCACGATCACGCTCGACTGTGATGTCTTGCAGGCGGACGGGGGCACGCGCACGGCTGCGATCACAGGCAGCTACATCGCCCTTTGCGATGCGATCACGACGCTCGTGAACAGAGGCGTGCTACGCGACAACCCAATACATGGGCAGGTTGCCGCGGTGTCGGTCGGCATTTGGGCGGGCATGCCCGTGCTCGATCTCGACTACGCCGAAGACTCCGAAGCGGAAACCGACATGAACGTCGTCATGAACAATGGCGGTGCATTCATCGAGGTGCAAGGCACGGCAGAAGGGCACGCCTTTCGACGCGAAGAATTGGATGAGCTGCTCAATCTCGCAGCGAACGGCATTCGCTTGCTGCAGGCGAAGCAGCTCGAAGCGCTCGGCCAGGATTAGCGCAGGCTGAAGCCGATGCGGCTCGTACTTGCGACCAACAACGCCGGCAAGTTGCGCGAGCTGCGAGCCGTGCTCGCCCCGCTCGGGGTCGAAGTTCTGCCGCAATCGCAGTTCACGAACATCCCGGTAGAAGAGACGGGATTGTCCTTTGTCGAGAACGCGATCTTGAAGGCGCGCCACGCGGCACGAGCCGCGGCGCTTCCGGCGATCGCGGACGACTCCGGTTTGGAGGTGGACGCGCTTCGCGGTGCGCCGGGGATCTATTCGGCGCGATATGCGGGTCCGAATGCGAGCGATCGCGACAACAACGAGAAGCTGCTGCGCGTGCTTCGCGATACGCCGCAAAACGCGCGCACGGCGCGTTATCGGTGCGCGCTTGCTTTCATGCGGTGGGATTCGGATCCGTATCCGATCGTGTCTCAGGCAAGCTGGGAAGGCACGATCATCGATGTGCCGCGAGGCGACGGCGGCTTCGGCTATGACCCGATTTTCGAGCTGCCGGAGCGCGGGCACACGGCGGCGGAGCTGTCGGCCGAGGAAAAGAATCGCATCAGCCACCGCGGCAAAGCGCTGCGCGAGCTCGTGCGGCAACTGGTCGCGAGCGGAATCCTGTCGGACGGCGGCAATGAGCGCACTTGAGCCAGAGCGCGCGCCAGCCTCGTCGCAATGCTCGATGCCGACGCTGAGCTTGCCGCCGCTGTCGCTCTATGTGCACCTGCCCTGGTGCGTGCGCAAGTGCCCCTACTGCGATTTCAATTCGCACGCGGCCCCGTCGGTGCTGCCGCAGGGTGAATACGTCGATGCGCTCATCGAAGATCTCGTCCGCGATCGCGAGTGGGCACAGGAGCGGGCGCTGATATCGATCTTCTTCGGCGGAGGGACGCCGAGCCTCTTTTCGCCGGACGAGGTCGCGCGCTTCTTGGAGGCGGTGCGCGCGAACTTTCGACTCAGCCCCGACGTCGAGATCACGCTCGAGGCGAACCCGGGCACGGTTGAGCGCGGAAGTTTCGGCGCATATCGGGCGGCAGGGATCAACCGCGTGTCGCTCGGTGCGCAGTCTTTCAGCGAGCGCCACCTGCGCCTCTTGGGTCGCATTCACGCTACTGACGACATCGCGCGAGCGGTCGATGACTTGGCGCGCGGCGGAATCGAGAATTTCAATCTCGATCTCATGTACGCGCTACCGGAACAGACCGTTGAGGAATCGCTCGCGGACCTCGAGAGAGCGCTCGCGCTTGCACCGGCGCATCTTTCGCACTATCAGCTGACGCTGGAACCTGGCACGGTCTTCTATCATCGACCGCCTGCGCTGCCCGATGACGACAGCGCTTGGGAAATGCAGGAGCGCTGTCAGGAGCGACTTGCAGCCGCGGGCTACCGCCAATACGAGGTGTCCGCATACGCGCGCGAGGATGCACGCTGCGAGCACAACCTTAATTA
>JAAYXG010000116.1 GCA_012516015.1 Lysobacteraceae bacterium
ACGATGTCCACAGAATCTTTCGAGCCGTCCCGGAGCGCGCGGCCCCGGAGTGCGGCGGCCCCGTACGCGTCGCCTTATACGTCGTACTCGGAATGGAGCGACGAGGAGATCTATGCGGAGCAATACGAGGAACCGCGAATCGATCCGCATCGGCTCGCTAACGTACTGGGGTGGTTCAGTATCGGGCTCGGGCTCGCCGAAGTTCTCGCGCCGCGAGCGCTCGGTCGGGCGATCGGCGTCGGCGATCGCCCGCAAATAATGCGCTTGCTGGGCATGCGCGAGATTGCGAGCGGTCTTGGGCTGCTCTCGCAACGCTCGACACAGGCGTGGGCGTGGTCGCGCGTCGGCGGAGATGCCATGGATCTCGCGCTGCTCGGGATTGCTGCACGCGATGAACGCGCCGATCCGAAGCGCATCGCCTTCGCTGCCGCCGCCGTCACGAGTGTCGCGGCGCTCGATCTTTACGCGAGCCGAGCGCTTTCGAGCGTACAAGCACTCGAGCCCGCTGAGATCGTTTCAGAAAGCCGCGCCATCAACAGCACGCCCGAGGCGCTCTACGCGTTCTGGAAGAACGTCGAGAACCTGCCGCGATTCATGAGTCACTTGGAGTCGGTCACCCCGACCGGCGAGCGCACTTCGCACTGGGTGGCGAAGGCGCCGGCGGGCATGAGCGTGGAATGGGACGCCGAGATTGTGCGCGACGATCCGAATGAAGGCTTGTCGTGGCAGACGGTGCCGGGATCCGAAGTGACGCACGAAGGTACCGTGCGCTTCGAGCCGGATCCCGCGGGGCGCGGCACAGTCGTGCGCGTTCAAGTGCGCTACATACCGCCTGCAGGCAAGCTCGGCGTGCAACTCGCAAGGCTTTTCGGCGAGGAGCCGAAGCTGCAGATCAAGGATGACCTGCGGCGTCTCAAGCAGCTCATCGAGACGGGCGAGGTCGCAACCACGTTAGGGCAACCCGCGGGACGGCGAAGTTTGATCGGGCGTGCAACGTTGGGGAGGCGAATGCAATGAGAGCAGTGTGCTGGCAAGGCATCGGGGAAGTTGGCGTCGAGAACGTGGCCGATCCGCGGATTCTCAATCCGCGTGATGCCATCGTCAAAGTGTCCTCGACCGCGATCTGCGGCTCCGATCTGCATCTTTACGACGGCTACGTGCCGGCCATGTACCGAGGCGACATTCTCGGTCACGAGTTCATGGGCGAGGTTGTCGACTTGGGGCCCGGCGTGACCAACTTGTCGATCGGCGATCGTGTCGTCGTGCCGTTTCCGATCTCCTGCGGCAACTGCTACTTCTGCGAGAAGGAGCTCTATTCGCTGTGCGAGAACTCGAATCCGAATGCGCACCTCGCGGAAAAGCTGTGGGGACACTCTCCCGCAGGCATCTTCGGCTACTCTCACATCACCGGCGGATACGCGGGTGGGCAGGCCGAGTACGTGCGCGTGCCGTTCGCCGATGTCGGCCCGCTGAAAGTTCCGGACGCGCTCGACGACGAGCAGGTGCTGTTTCTCTCCGACATCCTACCGACGGGGTACATGGCGGCGGAGCAGTGCGACATCGAACCGGGCGACACGATCGCCGTGTGGGGTTGCGGCCCGGTCGGGCTATTCGCCATTCAGAGCGCGAAGCTGCTCGGGGCGGGCCGAGTGTTCGCGATCGATCGTTTTCCGGAGCGTCTCGCGAAGGCGCAAGCCGCGGGCGCGGAGATCGCGTTCAATTACGAGGAGGTCGACGTTCTCGAAACGCTGAAAGATCTCACGGGCGGACGCGGTCCGGACGCATGCATCGACGCAGTGGGCATGGAAGCGCACGTGCACGGCGTGATGCACGTCTACGATCGCGTGAAGCAGGCGATGCGACTCGAGTCCGACCGTCCTGCGGCGCTTCGTCAGGCGATCCTCGCGTGTCGCAGCGGCGGCACGGTCTCCGTTCCGGGGGTCTACGGCGGCTTCATCGACAAGGTGCCGTTCGGCTCGATCGTCAACAAAGCGATCACGATCAAGAGCGGACAAACGCACGTGCA